>NZ_JAZKVY010000220.1:0-12974 GCF_036624925.1 Stenotrophomonas sp. A3_2 | reverse complement strand
CGGGCGGGGGGGGCCGCGCCCGCCCCGCCCGCCCCCCCCCCCCCGCCCCCCGCGGGGGGGGCCCCCCCCCCCCCCCCCACTACCGCTGCACGAATCAACGTTTCTCGAAGCGCTCCTCGAAGAACTCATCCAGCGCCTTCCACGCGCGCTTGGCCGCCCGCTCGTTGTACTGGCACCCCGGCGGGCTGTTGGCGTCGCGCTCGGCGAAGCAGTGCACCGCACCGCTGTAGTTGGTGAACTCCCAATCGACCTTGGCCGCGTCCATTTCCTTCTGGAAGCCAGCGATGTCCTCGGCGGTCACGCTCCTGTCGTCGGCGCCGTTGAGCACCAGCACCGACGGATGGCTGCCACCGGCCTGCGCCGGCAGCGGTGAACCCAGCCCGCCGTGCAGGCTGACCACAGCGGCCAACGGTGCGCCCGCACGAGCCAGCTCCAGCACCGTGGTGCCACCGAAACAGAAACCGACCGCACCGATCCGGCTGGCATCCAGCGGTACCTTGCCAGCCTGCGCCTTGAGCACGTTCACCGCTTCCAGTGCACGTGCGCGCAGCAGCGGCCGGTCGTTGCGCAGCTTGCTGGCCACCGGCCCCGCCTCCGCATCGGTCTTCGGCCGCACGTCCTTGCCATAGACATCGGCCACCAGCACCACGTAGTCGTCGCCGGCCAGTTGCTTGGCCTTTTCGACTGCCGACTCGTTCACACCCTTCCAGTTCGGCACCATCACCAGGCCGGGGCGCTGGTCATGCTCGCCATCGTCATAGACCAGCACGCCACTGAAGGTCGTGCCCTGGTGTTTCCACTCCACCGGCTGCGTCTTCATCGCCGCCCACGCCGGCATCGCCGCCAGCCCCAGGATCACCGCCACACCGCATCGCCAACGATTCATGCGCCTGCTCCGCAAGAAAAAGGGGACGGAGGGGATTAAGCCGTAAACGCCCCTCCCGCGTCGCATTCTGCATTGGCGGCGTGACGCAGGTGTGGTTGGATACGACTTGATCCCCTCCGTCCCCCTTTTTCGCATGAATCTTGTTGATCGCTTTCTGTCTGGCCTGATCCCGCGTTTGCCTGCCGAGGATGCCCCGCAATGGGCACATGTCCAAGGCGCCAGCGTCGAGGACCTGCAGCGCCTGCGAGCGCAGTGGCCGCAGGTGCCGGACAGCCTGGTGGAACTCCTATCGCGCGTGGATGGCACCCACTACCGGGAGTACCCCGCGGGCAAGGTCTGCGTGCTGATGCTCGGCTCGGATGTCGAGGACGGCGGCTATCCGTACTACCTGCGATCGGTCGCGCAGATCTTCGAGGACCAGCAGCGGTGGGACGACAGCATCCGTTCCATCTACGAAGAGTGGCTGGATGACGAGCCGGAGATTCTCGGCGAGGGTATCGATGCGGATCTGCCGATGAGCCGCCGGCTGTGTTTCTCGCACTGCATGAACAACGGTGGCACCTCGATGCTGTATCTGGATTTCGATCCGGCACCGGGCGGCACCGTCGGCCAGGTGGTGCGCTACCTGCACGATCCGGACAGCTACGCAGTCATCGCGCCAAGCTTCGATGCGTACCTGCAGCAGCTGATTGATCGCGATTACGCGTTCATCCGGCACGAGGACTGAAATCCAGCCGAGCATGGGCTCGGCTCTACAGTAGATCCACGCCATGCGTGGATGACGACCTCACCCACGTTCGATCCAGTGCAACGTGCCCGGCTCGAATGCCAGCAGATCCGACGCCGCCAGATGCGCGCGCGGCCAGTGGCGTTCCGGCGGCTTCGGCTGCCGGGCACCGACCGAACCGTCGTAGTCGCGTACCAGCAGTCCGACGCGCGCCGCGCTTGCGGCCAGCAGGGCATCGATGCGCTGCAGCCACTGGCCGGCGTCGCCCACTGCTTCATCGCGACGTACCTGCTGATCCTGTTCATGGCGCGCTCGCTGCTCGGCCAGCGCGCGGGCGATCTTGGCTTCGCTCCAGCCCTTCTTCCGCCAGCGTTCGGCATCGCCCTTCCACTCCCGCTCGGCCCGCGACGAGGCCAGCGCAGTACCGCAATCGCAGTGCGCGGCGCTCAGCCACGGCTGCCAGCCAGGCCCGACCGCGGCCTGCAGGCTGGGCGAATCCTGCGCGAACAGGCGCCGACCGCTGCGCTGCATGATCGCGGCGGCTTCAATGTGCGATAAGGATGCGGGCAGGAACAGGGTAATGAACGTGCACATGCGGCTATCCGGGTCCGTCCGGGGATACGCCCATGGTAACTCGCCGGGGTCAGAGCCCTTTCCTGAGGAAAGGGATCCGACCCCGATCCGGCGGATCAGGCGATGCCCAACCCCGGAATCGCGCTGATGCTGTCCGGGTCGAATCCGGCCAGTTCGGCGAAATGGCGGCCACGCGCCACGTAATCGCGGTAGGCACCAAAACTGGGCGCGCCCGGCGACAGCAGCACCACCCCGCCCTGCGCACCCAGCGCCGCGCGTGCAAGCGCCATCGCCTCGGGCAGGTCGCCGGCGGCGTGCAGGCCGAAGCGGCCGGCATCGGCCAGCGGCTGCAGCATGGCGTGGATGCGCGGGCCGTTGCTGCCCATGGTCACGATCTCCACCGGCGGCACGTCGTGGGCCATGTGCTGCATGAAATCGGTCCAGTCCAGGCCACGGTCGTGCCCGCCCACCAGCAGCGCGATGCGCTGCCCGGCGAAGCATTCCAGCGCGGCCAGGCTGGCATGCGGCGTGGTGCTGATCGAATCGTTGACGTAGGTCAGGCCATGGGCCACGCCAATGCGCTGCAGGCGGTTCGGCAGCGGACGGAAATCCTGCACCGCCGGTGCCAGCGCCACCGCATCCAGGCCCAGCGCTTCCAGCGCGGCCAGCACCGCGCACAGGTTGCCGCGGTTGTGACGGCCCGGCAGCGGCGTGTTGCGGGTATCGAACACGGCCTGCTCACCGCGATGCACGATGTCGCCCCGCATGTGCCAGCCCTGCGGCTGGTTGAACCAGACCACCTCACTCTCGGGCAGCGACAGTGCCGCCAGGTGCGGATCTGCGGCATTGAGCACGGCGATGCGCGGTGCGGCTTCAGTCACCAGCCGCAGCTTGTCCTCGATGTAACGTTGTTCGCTGCCGTGCCAGTCCAGGTGTTCCGGGAACAGGTTCAGCACCACTGCCACCTGCGGGTGGGCGCCACTGCACGCCACTTCACCGGTCTGGTAGCTGGACAGCTCGACGGCCCAGTACTCGGGCGCCGGCTGCGGGTCCAGCACTTCCAGCAGCGGCAGGCCGATGTTGCCGACCAGTCCGGTGCGATGCCCGACCGCGCGCAACAGGTGCGCGACCAGCGCGGTGGTGGTGCTCTTGCCCTTGGTGCCGGTCACGCACACGGTGTCGTGCACGATGCCATCGTCGGCCGCGTGTTCGGCGAACCACAGCGCGGTGCCGCCGATGAAGGTGGTGCCCTGCGCTGCCGCCGCCAGCGCGATCGGCTGATAGGGACTGATCCCGGGCGATTTGATCACCAGGTCGAACGCGGCCAGCGCTTCAGCAGAAGGCTCGCCACGCACGTCCAGCGCGCCCTGCGTTTCCGCACGCGCGGTCTCGACTTCGGCCGCCGGGCAGAACAGGCTCAGGCCAAGCGTTGGCAGGCGCTCACGCAGCACCGCAAACGCGGCGCGGCCCTCACGGCCCCAGCCCCACAGCGCGACGCGCTTTCCTTCAAGCTTCGAAATCTTCACGCACCCGTTCCCACAGCGCAGCCGGAACGCGGTGCTCGCCCTGCAGCTGCAGCAGCGGTGCCAGTTCCAGTTCGGCGGCATCCAGCTGCGGCTGGATCTCGTTGCAGAAGCGCTTCACCAACAGGTCTTCCTTCCATTCCGGGCGCTGCGCCAAGGTCGCCATCGCCGCACGCGATTCGCGGCCTTCGCCCACGCACTCGAACGGCTTGTGGTCCTGGAATTCCAGCAGCGCATCGAAGCCACCGGCCTGTTCGGCATCGTCCAGCAGGTTGCGGCCAAAGATGCGCACCAGGCGCGTCTTGGGCATGAACGGGGCCAGCGCCAGGAAGACGAAATGGCACTTCGGGCAGACACCGCACCAGCGGTTCACCGGGCGCTCGCCGAGGATGTGGAAATTGCGGTTGCAGCTGGAGAAGTGCGCGTCGTAGAAATCGGTCTTGGCGAACTGGCGGGCCACCGCCAGCTCGGACATCGGGCGCAGCAGCGAGTAGTACTGCAGATCCGCCGCCACGTACTTGCGCACATGGCTGCCGAACGCCTGCTCGCAGGCCCAGCCCTTGGACCACTGGTGATTCACTTCGCCGGTGCCCGGAATCTGGCTGCCGTAGCTGGCCGAACGCTCGTTGGAGAACACGACCTGGTCCACGCCGTGCAGCAACGCGGCCAGCACCATGATTGCCGAGTTCACCACCGTCACCGGGATATGGCCGTTCCAGGCGCCCTGGCGGTTCAACTCGAACAGTTCCGGCGCCAGCGTGCGGCCCAGGTTCAATGTCGGCAGGCCGGTGCGCTCAGCGCACGCTCGGATCAGCTGCGAGCCACCGATCCAGGTCACGGTCTCGTCCACGCCGGCACGGCGCAGCGCTTCGATGCTGACCAGCGAATCCTTGCCGCCGCCGATGGCCACCAGCGCGTGCGACCGCAGACCCAGCGCCGGCGCCTGCACGGCCTCGCCCTGCACCGGCAACCGGAAGCGGCCGCGCAGGTTCAGGCCGTTGCGGTAGGCGAATTCGCCCAGGCCATTGAGGTAAATGGTCTCCACCAGTGCGGCGGTATCGGCATCGATGCTGTAACTGTCGATGCTGACCGTATCCGGTACGCCGGCCTTGTAGTAGCTGACGCCGGCAATCAGGTGCAGCAGCTGCAGCGCACGCTGCACGGCGGCGGCGCGCGCCTCGTCCAGCGCGAACGGGGCACCGGGCACGGTGATGGTTTCCACCATCTCCGGGCCGTCGTCGAAGGCGTAGACCAGCCGGGCCACGCCGGTATCCGCTGCGAAGTCGCAACGGACGAAGCGGAAGCGGGAAACCTGGTGTTTGTCGAAAGCAGTCATGGTGTATCCGGTCAGGCACGGGCCCGCGCGAGGGCGCGGGGCGTGTCGGTGGGCGGGTGCAGGGCGCGCATGGTGATCATTCGATCACGTCTTCGCGCGGCAACATCCGCTGGTTGTAGGTGTTGGCCATCACATAGCCGTAGGCACCGGCATCTGCGATCAGCATCACGTCGTCCGGCGCGGTGGACACCGGCAGCTTGCGGCGCTTGCCGAACACATCGCTGGATTCGCAGATCGGGCCGACCACATCGAACGCCGCTTCGGCATAACCGCCCTGGCGGCTGAGGTTCTCGATGTCATGCCAGGCGTCGTACAGCGCCGGGCGCATCAGTGCGTTCATGCCGGCGTCCAGGCCGACACGGCGCACGCCGTCCTTTTCCACCACCTGGGTGGCATGGGTCAGCAGCACGCCCGATTCGGCCACCAGGTAGCGGCCCGGCTCGATCGCCAGGCGGAATGCCGGGTGCAGCGCCTTGACCTCGGCCAGGCCCTCGGCCCAGGCGTCCAGGTCGAAGGGTTCGTCTTCGTCGCTGTACGGAATAGGCAGGCCGCCCCCGATATCGATGGTCTGTACGCTGCCGATGCGGCGGGCGAAACCGGCCAGCTCATCGCACATCAGGCGCCAGTGCTGCGCGGTTTCCACGCCGCTGCCCAGGTGCGCATGCAGGCCCACCACGCGGCTGCCCAGTTCGGTGGCCGCGCGCACGAACTCGTCGACGCGGGCGATCGGCAGGCCGAACTTGGACTCCTTGCCACCGGTACGGACCTTGGCGTGGTGGCCCTCGCCCCGGCCCAGATCGACGCGCAGCCACAGCTCGCGGTTGCGGAACAGGTCCGGCCAGCGCTGCAGCGCTTCCACGTTGTCGACGGTCACGGTCACGCCCAGCGCGAACGCCGCCTCGTACTCGCTGCGCGGGCAGAAGCTGGGGGTGAACAGCACGCGCTTGGGCGACAGTTCCGGCAGGTGCTGGAACACATGCTTCAGCTCGCCGTGCGACACGCACTCCAGGCCGAAGCCTTCGGCTTCCAGCAGCTGCAGGATGGCCGGGTGGCTGTTGGCCTTGATCGCATAGTAGCGCTGGTCGATCGGCTTGATTGCGGCCAGTGCACGGGCGCGGGCGCGCACCGTCGGCAGGTGGTAGACGTAGCGTGGCGTACCGGCATCGGCCAGCTGCAGCAGGTGCGCACGCTGGCCGCGCCACCACGGCGTGCCGCGCGGGCGCACGGTGCCGGCAATCTCGCGCCAGCGCGGGCCGAACACTTCGGTCTCCTCCACCGGCATCGCGCCGCTGTCGATCAGCTCTGCGTGCAGGATCGGCAGCAGGCCATCGGCATCGGCCTCGTCGATGACGAAGGTCAGGTTCAGGTCGTTGGACGACTGCGAGATCATGTGCACGCGCTCGCGGCCGAAGGTGGCCCACACGTCCGACAGCTTGTGCAGCAGCGAGCGCATGCCGCGGCCCACCAGGGTGATCGCCGCGCACGGCACGATCACCTTCACCTTGCAGATCTGCGACAGGTCGGCCGACAGCGCGGCCAGCACATCGGTGTTGACCAGGTTCTCGGACGGGTCCAGCGACACGGTGACGTTGGTCTCGGCCGAACCGATCAGGTCCACCGACAGGCCGTGCTTCTTGAACAGGTTGAACACATCGGCCAGGAAGCCGACCTGCTGCCACATGCCGATGCCTTCCATCGACACCAGCACGATGCCGTTGCGGCGGCTGATCGCCTTCACCCCCGGCACCGGTGCGGCGCTGCCATCGATGCTGGTGCCCGGCAGTTCCGGGCGCTCGGTATCGAGGATGGCCATCGGCACGCCGGCATCGCGGCACGGCTTGATCGAGCGCGGGTGAAGCACCTTGGCGCCGGTGGTGGCGATTTCCTGTGCTTCGTAATAGTCCAGGCGGGTCAGCAGGCGCGCGTCCGGCACGTCCTTGGGATTGGCGCTGAACATGCCCGGCACATCGGTCCAGATCTCCACCCGGCTGGCGCCGAGCAGCGCACCGAAGTACGCCGCCGAGGTATCCGAGCCACCACGGCCGAGGATGGCGGTACCGCCATCGGCATGCCGCGAAATGAAGCCCTGGGTGATCAGCAGGCGGGTCGGCTGCGCGCGGAAGCGCTGCACCCACTCCGCGTCTGCGCGCCACTGGCAGTTCACCGACAGGCGCTGCGACCAGTCGCTCTGGTTCGGCTGCGGCGG
Organism: Stenotrophomonas sp. A3_2; assembly: GCF_036624925.1. Classification (NCBI taxonomy): domain Bacteria; kingdom Pseudomonadati; phylum Pseudomonadota; class Gammaproteobacteria; order Lysobacterales; family Lysobacteraceae; genus Stenotrophomonas; species Stenotrophomonas sp. A3_2. The sequence goes on along the minus strand of NZ_JAZKVY010000220.1, from coordinate 5,723 downwards.
CATCGCGTCCAGCCACTGGCGGGCATCCATCCAGCCCATGTCCAGGCCCGAGGCGCGCAGGTAGGCCGCGCCCAGGGTGGAGGACAGCAGCTCGCCCTGGCCCAGCACTTCGGCCTGCCAGTCGAGCGGACGGGTGGCTGCACGCGCATCGTCGAGCAGGCCCTGCAGCGCGGCCAGCCGTTCGGCCAGCACCTCGCGACCCAGGCCGAGTTCGGCCAGGAAGCCTTCATGGCGTTCGACCAGCGCTGCCACGCGGTCCCGGCTATCGGGCGCGCCGTCGGCAATCGCGGTCAGTTCGTTGGTGACCCCGGACAGCGCCGATACCACCACCAGCACGCGCGAGCCGGTCTCTTCCGCACGTTTTTTCGCCAGCTTCCCGATCGTGTCCCAGCGGTGACGACGCGACACCGAAGTGCCGCCGAACTTCAGTACGATCCAACGATCGACAAGGGGGGAAGCTGACATGGATTGGCTATGTAGAATGTGGGGAAGCCGCCCTCGGGGGCGGAACCTTTGATTCTAAGCGCAATATCCCCGTAGATGGCCGTCCTCCGTTACCTGCAGCTCGATGTCTTCGCCGCCCGCCCCGGCACCGGCAACCCGCTGGGCGCCATCCTGGACGCCGACGGGCTCTCCAGCCGCCAGATGCAGGCCCTGGCTACCTGGCTGAACCTCTCCGAGACGGTGTTCTTCCTACGCCCCACCGCGCCCGGCGCCGATTACCACATCCGCATCTTCACCCCGACCCGCGAGCTGGCGTTTGCCGGCCACCCCAGCGTCGGCGCCGCCTGGGCGGCGGTGACCTGCGGCCTGGCCCAGCCTCGCGACGGCGCCCTGCTGCAGCAGTGCGTGGCAGGGTTGCTGCCAGTACGGGTGAGCGGCCCGGCCGAGGCACTGGAGATCCAGCTGGCCAGCCCGCCGGCACGGCAACTGGACACGGCCGCGGACGGAGCACCCGAAACACTGCTGGCCCTCGCCGCCAACGGGCACGTGCCCGAACTCTGGGACAACGGCGCGCGCTGGTGGCTGTTGCCGCTACGCGACGCCGCCGCCGTACGCGGGCTGGCACCGGACATGGCCGCGCTGGCCGCCTGGAGTCTCGCCACCGACGCTACAGGCCTGGTCGTCTTCGCCGACGAGGCCAGCTCCGACCACACCCGCGTGGTGCGTGCCTTCTGCCCCGCTGATGCGCCCGCCGTGCCCGAGGATCCAGTGACCGGCAGTGCCAATGCGCTGATAGGCGCCTGGCTGCGGCAGCGGAATGCCCTGCCCGGCCGCGAGGGCCGCTACGTGGCCAGCCAGGGCCGCGAAGTGGGCCGCGATGGCCGCGTGCAGGTGCAGGTCGACGCGCAGGGCACGGTGTGGATCGGCGGCCAGGTGCAGCCGGTCATCGACGGCCAGATCCGTTGGCTGTAGAGCCGAGCCCACGCTCGGCTGCTTCTTCTCACACCCCGACACAGCCGAGCATGGGCTCGGCTCTACAACCGCGCGTTAAGCTGCGCGCCAACCGATCCTGGAGTTTCGCCCCGATGACCACCCGCCGTTTCCTGCAGCTGGATGTGTTCTCCCCGCGCGCCGGCGCTGGCAATCCGCTGGCCGTGGTGCTCGATGCCGACGGCCTGGACGACGCCAGCATGCAGGCGATCGCGCGCTGGACGCGTCTGCCCGAGACCACCTTCGTGTTCCCGCCCCAGGCAGCCGGTGCCAGCTACCGGCTGCGCATGTTCAGCCCGCAGAAGGAAGTGCCGTTCGCCGGCCACCCCAGCGTCGGCACCGCGCATGCGGTGCTGCAGGTGGGCCTGGCCGGAGCGGTTGACGGTGTGCTGGTGCAGGACGGCATTGCCGGCGCGCTGCCGCTGCGCGTCAGCGGTGAGGGTACGCAACAGCGCATCGCCATCCGCACCCCGCGCGCGCAGCTGGCCGAAACTGCCGAGGCCTGCGATCCACGCCTGCAGGCTGCACTGAGGGGCTGGCCGCTGGGTTCGTTGCCGCCGGCGCGCATGCAGGGCGGGCGTAGCTGGTGGGTGGTGCAGGTGGCCGATGAAGCCGCGTTGCGCGCCCTGCAACCCGACTGGGATGCGGTGGCCGCACTGGCCGAGTCCACCGACAGCATGGGCGTGTTCGCCTATGCCTTCAGCGATGGCGGTGAGGGATTCGATCTGGCCGTGCGTGCCTTCGTCGGCAACGGTCGCCGCTTCGAGGACGCCGCCTCGGGTGCGGCCAATGCGGTGCTTGCCGCATGGCTGGACCTGCGCGACGCGCTGCCGCGTGGGCGGACGCCGTTCGAAGTCAGCCAGGGCCGCGAAGTCGGCCATGACGCGCGCCTGACCCTGCTGGTCGATGAGGATGGCGAGGTATGGTCAGGCGGCCAGGTGCAGACCGTCATCACCGGCACCATCGATTGGTAAAGGGACACTGTAGAGCCGAGCCCGCGCTCGGTTGCTCTCCGGCCAGATCACGGGAGCTGCAGAAGCCGAGCATGGGCTCGGCTCTACAGATGCGTCGGCTCAGCCCAGTTCGGCTTCCAGGCTGATCGGCACCGCACTGAGCGCCTTGGACACCGGGCAGTTCTGCTTGGCGTCATCGGCAATGGCGCGGAACTGCGTCGCGTCGATGCCAGGCACCACCGCCTTTACCTTCAGCCGGATCTGCGACAGCTGCGGGCCGCCTTCCATCGACAGGTCGACCTTGGCTTCGGTGTCCAGCGAGGTCGGGGTAAAGCCAGCCTCGCCGAGCTTGGCCGACAGCGCCATGGTGAAACAGCCGGCATGTGCGGCGGCAATCAGCTCTTCCGGATTGGTGCCCTTTTCGTCGCCGAAGCGGCTGTTGAAGCCGTAGCGGGTCTTGTCCAGCAGTCCACTCTGCGGCGTGCTCAGCTGCCCCTTGCCCGACTTCAGATCGCCTTCCCAGTGCGCGGTGGCGTGTCGCGAGATTCCCATTGTGCTGCTCCTGCGTGGCGGTGATGAACGGCCACCCTCGCATGCCACGCGTTAGCCCTGCGTCGCTCCGCCGCACGCCCCACGTCGCCCCCCAACCCCGGAAGATGGACACTTCCTCGCCAGCGCGCAACGCATTTTCCTCTTGTTTTCAGTGGTTTCGCGCAGTGCACCAATGGGCAGGCGGCGGGCTTCGAGCACGCTGACACGCCCCCAGCCCCCACCGCCGGCCATGTACTGAATCGGCCTGGATATGAAAAAACATGCACTTTCCGCGCTTGGGGCTATTGGCGGCGCCCAAGAGTTGCCCTACATTGCGCTTGCCGACGGGGTTCGGCGCCGACCAAACAACCAACCGTTCACGGAACAGGAAACCATGGCAAAGACCGCTAAGAAGGCTGCCCCGAAGAAGGCAGTGAAGAAAGTCGCGACGAAGGCAGCCGCCAAGCCGGCCGCTCCGAAGCCGATCAAGGAAGTGCTGACCAAGTCCGGCCTGGTTGCACACATCGCTGAAGCCTCCGGCGTCGTCGCCAAGGACGTCCGCGCTGTGCTGGCCTCGCTGGAAAGCGCCGTCGCCTCCTCGGTGCACAAGAAGGGCGCTGGCTCGTTCACCCTGCCGGGCCTGCTGAAGATCACCACCGTCAACGTGCCGGCCAAGCCGAAGCGCAAGGGCATCAACCCGTTCACCAAGGAAGAGCAGTGGTTCGCTGCCAAGCCGGCCACCACCAAGCTGAAGGTGCGTCCGCTGAAGAAGCTGAAGGACGCCGCGCTGTAAGCGCGCGCCCCAACGCAGATTGCAACGGGACGGCTCTGGCCGTCCCGTTTTTTTTGCGCGCTTCCCGCGCCATGCGTGGATGCGCCGCCCCGGGGCCATCCGCAACACAGCGTTGCCGCATATCGGGAAACGACCGCTCAGGCCCGCCGTCACTGGCAGGGCGCGCCCTGTGCAGGCCCCGGAACGTACCGGGTGGAACACTGCGTGCGGCGCCAGCCGTCGCAGCCGGCCGTGGCCTTGCCTATGGTGGACACATCCTCCACAGCTACGGCGAGCACCCCCATGGCCAGCCCCTCCACCCGCTACCGGATCTCGGTGACCCCCATCGAAAAGGACGGGTTGCAGTGCACCGGGCGCTGCACCATCGAACTGGAACATCGCGCCAGCCGAGACCTCATGCGCCTGCTGGAAGCGGCGCCGCGCACCGCTGGCGTCAGCGGCGACGAGCGCGCGACCCTGGTGATCGCCACCCAGCTGCTGCGCGACATCGTGCAGCGCCACGCCGAAACAGAAGGCCATGCCCTGGCCGCCATCGCCGCGCAGGTGCTGCCGGCGCTGGATGCACTGGAACAGCTGCCCTCCTTCCGCTGATCGCCGCACAGCCGATACACTGCCTCCTTCCGTTCGCCTCGGGGAGGAGGCTGGCATGCGCAGGGTCCTGATACTGATCACACCACTGGTGCTGCTGGCCTGCTCCAGGCCGCCATCGCAATCCGACGCAGCGGATGCCGCACCGCCGGTAGCGGCCAGGACGACTGCCAGCACGAAGCCACAGACCGCCGCAGCAAGCGATGCAGCGGCTGCGCGGGCCATCGATGTCGATCCCCTGTTTGCCGCCGTCGCGGCCGACGCCGAGCTGCCCGCGGCCATGCTCAACGCGTATGTCATGGCCCTGCTCAATCGCGATCGCAAGGCCGCCGACGCCGCGTGGACTTTCCCGCCCAGCGATGCCCGGCGCGCTGACGATGCCGCATTGCGCCAGCTGACGGACGTACGCAGCCTGCGCCTGACCAGCGAGCTGCCGATCGCGCGCGACGGCCACCAGCCGCCTCAGCTGCTGGAGGTTCCGGTGCGGATCCGCGCGGTGACTCCTGAGGGCACCTTCCGCTTCGGCGGCTGGTACCGGGTGCAACCCAGCGCCGACGGCAGCGCCTGGCAGATCCAGTCGGCACAACTGCGGCCATCGCTGGACTGAACCGTTGCGGCGGCATGCACGCGCGATTCAGCCGGCAAGGCTACTCTTTGAACCATCCATTCCGCATCCATCGGTCTCTGCCATGCGCCTGCGTTCCCTGATGACCCGCCTCGCGGCCTCCACCGTGCTGATCGCCGCTGCAATCGGCGCCCAGGCTGCGCCTTCCATTTCCGGCCGGGAACTGTCGGTCGGTGCCAGCGACGTACAGCAGTACCTTGATGGCAGCTTCCCGCGCACGCAGGACGCGCTCGGCGGCCTGATCGCCCTGACGATGAGCCACCCGCAGCTGAGCCTTCCGGCCGGCGAGCGCTTGAATCTGGGCATGGATGTGGCGCTGGCCACCGCCGGTGGTAGCCCGGCCAAACTGGGTACGGTGAAGCTGAGCAGCGGCCTGCGCTACGACGCGCAGACCCAGGGGTTCCACCTGCAGCAGCCGAGCGTGGATGACTTCACCCCGGCCAACCAGGGCGGTCGTCTCGACTCCCGTACCCGCGGCCTGCTCAACGCCTGGCTGAGCGACTACGCCCAGCGGGAGCCGATCTACAAGCTGGACCCGGCCGTGGCCGGCATGCTCGGCGCCCTGCAGGTGCAGTCGGCACAGGTGAAGAACGGCAAGCTGGTGGTCACCTTCAACCAGAACCTGGGCAACCTGGTGCCAGCGGGCCTGCTGGGCAAATAAGGTAGTGCCGGCCGCGGGGCGGCCCCCGGCGCACATGCGGGGCCGCCCCGGGCCCGCGCGCCCCGCCCCCCCACACCCCCCCACGGCTTTGAACAGTCCGAACTGACCGAACCCAAGCGGCTGCTGGAAGCCGAAGGC
>NZ_JAZKVY010000022.1:0-320 GCF_036624925.1 Stenotrophomonas sp. A3_2 | reverse complement strand
GGCTGTGCTGGAGCCCGACGGCTATATCCGCATCCGCGACCGCTCGAAGGACGTCATCATCAGCGGCGGCGAGAATATTTCGTCCGTCGAGGTGGAGGAGGTGATCTGCCGCCACCCCGCCGTGATCGCCGCCGCCGTGGTGGCACGGCCCGATCCGAAATGGGGCGAAGCGCCGGCCGCCTTTGTGGAACTGCGGGACGGGCAGGGCGTGACGGAAGCCGATCTGCTGACCTTCTGCCGCCAGCACCTCGCCGGCTACAAAATGCCGAAATCGATTAAGTTCGGCCCGCTGCCCCGCACCTCCACCGGCAAGGTGCAGA
>NZ_JAZKVY010000219.1:0-29513 GCF_036624925.1 Stenotrophomonas sp. A3_2 | reverse complement strand
GTGGCGATCGCCCGTGAGCAGGCCAACAAGGCCGTGGCCAGGCTGGAAGCCGGCAAGATCAAGGGCCGTCGCTTCCGCGTGCGGATGATGTAAGGAACAGGGTGGTGGGCGGGGGGGGGGGGGGGGGGGGCCGGGCGCGCCGCGGGGGGGGGGGGGCCGGCCCCCCGCCCCCGCCCCCCCCCCCCCCCCCCCCGCCGCGGCGGGGGGCCCCCCCCCCCGGCGACCACCCTGTTCCTTACATCATCCGCACGCGGAAGCGACGGCCCTTGATCTTGCCGGCTTCCAGCCTGGCCACGGCCTTGTTGGCCTGCTCACGGGCGATCGCCACGTAGGAGCGGGTCGGGAAGATTGCGATCTTGCCGATGAACTTGGCTGACAGGCCGGCGTCGCCGGTCAGTGCGCCGAGGATGTCACCCGGGCGCAGCTTGTCGGTCTTGCCACCATCGATGCGCAGCGTACGCATCGCCGCCTGCGGCAGCTCGGCCGGGCGCGCCGTCGCCAGCGGCGTCTTCTGCCAATCCAGCGGTTGCCCCATCTGTGCTTCGATCGCTTCGGCGCGGGTCTTCTCGCGGCCGGCCACCAGGCTGATCGCCAGGCCACTGGCACCGGCACGGCCGGTACGGCCCACGCGGTGCTGGTAGCTCTCCACGTCGGTCGGCAGCTCGTAGTTGATCACCGCGGCCAGCTCTTCCACGTCCAGGCCACGTGCGGCCACGTCGCTGGCGACCAGCACGTTGCAGCTGCGGTTGGCCAGCAGCAGCAGCACTTCCTCGCGGTCGCGCTGCTCCATGTCGCCGTGCAGGGCCAGTGCCGAGAAGCCGAACTGCTGCAGCGAGTTCGCCACTTCGTCCACGTCCTTGCGGGTGTTGCAGAACACCACCGCCGATTCCGGCGTGTACTTCAGCAGCAGGCCGGCCAGCGCCTTCTGCCGGTGCGCCGGTTCCACTTCGCAGAACATATGGCGGATGGCCGGGGCCTGGTCAGCGCCTTCGACGGTCACTTCCACCGCGTCGCGCAGCAGGTCGCGTGCCATGGCACGGATGCTGTCGGGGAAGGTCGCCGAGAACAGCAGGCTCTGTCGATCCTTGTGGGTACGGCCGGCGATCTCGCGGATCGGTTCCTCGAAGCCCATGTCGAGCATGCGGTCGGCTTCGTCCAGCACCAGCGTGCGCACCGCGCCAAGATTCAGCGCGCGCTTGCGTGCCAGCTCCTGCACGCGGCCGGGCGTGCCGACCACTACGTGCGGGTCGTGGCCTTCCAGCGACGCCAGCTGCGGGCCCAGCGGCACCCCACCGACCAGCAGCAGCAGCTTCAGGTTGGGGATGCCGGTAGCCAGCTTGCGGATCTGCTTGCCGACCTGGTCAGCCAGTTCGCGGGTCGGGCACAGCACCAGCGCCTGCACGCGGATCAGGCTGGGGTCGATGGCCTGCAGCAGGCCCAGGCCGAAGGCGGCGGTCTTGCCGCTGCCGGTCGGCGCCTGTGCGATCACATCGCGGCCATTGAGGATGGCCGGCAGGCTCTGCGCCTGCACAGGGGTAAGAGTGGTGTAGCCGAGGGCATCCAGGCCGGGCTGCAGGGCCGGGCTGAGCGGCAGGGTCGAGAAGTCAGTCATGGCGCATTGTACCTGCCTGCGCGGCCGGTCCCGCCTGATGGGGTGGGGTCGGCCTCCTTTCCGCAGGAAAGGGCTCTGACCCCCAACTGGGCCCGCCATTCACGCATGGCGTGGATCTGCGGGTGGGTGCCGACGGCTGGTCGGCACGCTCCTGCTCAGCCCAGCACCGCCAGCACGCCCTGATGAATCGCCAGGCCACCGAAGAGCAGCCAGGCGAATAGGATCAGCGCCAGCAGCAGCGGCCTCAGGCCCGCCTGGCGCAGCGCCGAGACGTGGGTGGTCAGGCCCAGCGCGGCCATCGCCATCGCCAGCAGCACGGTATCCAGCTGCACCAGCCCGGCCTGCAGGCCGGCCGGCAGCAGGTGCAGCGAGTTGAACCCGGCCACCGCCACGAAACCGAACGCAAACCACGGCACCACGATGCGTGCCTTGCTGCCGTCGGCGCTGGCCTTGCCGCCACGCGCCAGCCACAGCGACAGGGCGACCAGGAACGGTGCCAGCAGCATCACCCTCACCATCTTGGTGATCACGGCAGTATCAGCCGCAGCTTCGTTGACCGCACGGCCGGCTGCCACCACCTGTGCCACTTCATGCACCGTCGCACCGGTGAACAGGCCGTACTGCCGCGCGTCCATCACCAGCCAGCCGTGCGATTGCACCAGCGCATACAGCGCCGGGTACAGGAACATCGCCAGCGTGCCGAACACCACCACCGTAGAGACCGCCACCGTGACCTGCGCCGCACGGCCACGCACTACCGGTTCGGCGGCCATCACTGCCGCTGCACCGCAGATTGCGCTGCCGGCGCCGATCAACATCGCCGCCTCGCGTTCCATCTTGAACACGCGCACGCCCAGCCAGCAGGCCAGGCCGAAGGTGCCGGCCACTACCAGCACGTCCATCAGCACGCCACTGACGCCGACGTGGCCGATGTCCTGGAAGGTCAGGCGCAGGCCGTACAGCACGATGCCGGCACGCAGCAGCCAGTGCTTGGAGAAGCCAACACCGGTAGCGCTGCCCCGTGCCAGCCGCGGATAGAAGGTGTTGCCGACCACAATGCCGACCACGATGGCCACGGTCAGCGCGCTCAGGCCATGCACCTGCAGCCACGGCAGCTCGGCCAGGTACAGCGACGCCGCTGCGATCAGGCCGACCAGCAGCAGGCCGGGCAGGCGCGGTTGCCAGCGCTGGCGCAGGGCAGGCAGGGACCAGGAGGAGAGAGCGCGGGCGTTCATGGCAGGGGCAGGGCTGGAGTGATGGGGCAAGCGTGCGCCTGCACAACTGACCTGTAAAACGAATAATATGGGTGAAATCTACCTATTAAGCGGGTAAATGACATGCGCCTGACCTTGCGCCAGCTTCAGGTCTTCGTCGCCATCGCCGATCACGGCAGCACCACCGCCGCTGGCCAAGCCATCGCGCTATCGCAGTCGGCCAGCAGTGCTGCGCTGCAGGAACTGGAGGCACACTTCGGTACCCCGTTGTTCGACCGCATCGGCCGCCGCTTGGCCCTGAACGGCCACGGCCGCGCGCTGCTGGAGCCGGCCCGCACGCTGCTGGTCAACGCCGCCGACCTGGAGCGGCAGTTGGCCGCCGGCGGCGATCCGGGGCAGGGCGCGCCGCTGCGGCTGGTGCTGGCCGCCAGTACCACCATCGGCAACTACCTGTTGCCGCCGCGCATCGCCGAGCTGCTGCGACAGGCGCCGCAGGCCGAGGTTGATCTGCGCATCGACAACAGTGCTGGCGTGGTCGCCGCCGTGCAGCGCCTGGACGTCGACGCCGGCTTGATCGAAGGCCCGTGCCACGAGCGTGGCCTCCAGGTCACGGCCTGGCAGCAGGACCCGCTGGTGATCGTGGCCGCCGCCGACGCCCCCGCATGCTGGACGCTGGACGAACTGCGCCGTGCCCGCTGGCTGCTGCGCGAACCCGGCTCGGGTACCCGCGAAGCGGTGGAGCAGGCGTTGTTGCCGCACCTGCGCGGCTTCGCCCAGACCCTGCAGCTGGGCAATACCGAGGCGATCAAGCAGGCCGCCATCGCCGGCCTCGGCCTGGCCTGCCTATCGCGCCACGCGCTGGAAGAGCCGCTGGCCCTGGGCCGCCTGCGCGTGCTCGAGACTCCGCTGCCGGCCCTGCAGCGCACCCTGTGGTTGGTACGCCACCCGGGCAAGCAATGGTTGCCGGGGTTGCAGGCGTTGCTGGGGGAGGTGGAGGGGTAGAAGCGCCGTTTTGTAGAGTCGACCGTTGGTCGACTATCGCGCGCAGCGCGGGCTTTTCGCGGGTCTCAGGGAAGAGCAGTCGACTGAAAGTCGACTCTACCGAAGACATCGTCGGGGGACATCGCGCACAGGGCGGAATCGCAGGCCGGCACGCCGCCGAGATTCCGGCTGACCTCCCCAGCCCTTACACTATGGGGATGCCTCTGATTACTCTGCAGAACGTCGACTTCAGCGTCGGCGGCCCGTTGTTGCTGGAAAAAGCCGAACTGTCGATCGAGCCGGGCGAACGCATCGCCCTGATCGGCCGCAACGGCGCCGGCAAATCCACCCTGCTCAAGCTGCTGTCCGGCGACCACAAGCCCGATGACGGCGAAGTCCGCGTGCAGCAGGGCGTGCGCGTCACCCGCCTGGAGCAGGAAGTGCCGCACGGCGCCGCCGGCTCGGTGTTCGACGTCGTCGCCGATGGCCTCGGCGAGCTGGGCCAGTGGCTGGCCGAATTCCACCACCTCAGCCATGCCGAAGTCTTCGATGGCGAAGCCCTCGGCAACGTGCAGGCCAAGATCGATGCCGCCAACGGCTGGGGCCTGGACCAGCGCGTCAGCGAAACCCTGACCAAGCTCGACCTGGATGGCGAGGCCGAGTTCGGCCGCCTGTCCGGCGGCATGAAGCGCCGCGTGCTGCTCGCCCGCGCGCTGGTGTCCAGCCCCGATGTGCTGCTGCTGGACGAACCGACCAACCACCTGGACATCGAGGCCATCGACTGGCTCGAAGCGTTCCTGAAGGGCTGGAGCGGCAGCGTGGTGTTCGTCACCCATGACCGTCGCTTCCTGCGTGCCCTGGCCACCCGCATCGTCGAGATCGACCGCGGCCAGGTCACCAGCTGGCCAGGCGACTGGGCCAACTACGAGCGCCGTCGCGAGGAACGCCTCAACGCGCAGGCGCAGGAAAACGCACGCTTCGACAAGCTGCTGGCGCAGGAAGAAGTGTGGATCCGGCAGGGCATCAAGGCCCGTCGTACCCGCGACGAAGGCCGCGTGCGCCGCCTGAAGGCGATGCGCGTGGAGCGTTCGCAGCGCCGCGATCTCAGTGGCAACGTCAAGATGGAAGCCGCGCAGGGCGTCAGCTCCGGCAAGAAGGTCATCGACGTCAAGGACATTTCGTTCGCCTTCGGCGAGCGCACCATGGTCCGCGATTTCACCACGACCATTCTGCGCGGCGACCGCATCGGCCTGATCGGCCCCAACGGCAGTGGCAAGACCACGCTGCTGAAGCTGCTGCTGGGTGAACTGCAGCCGGCCAAGGGCGAAGTCAACGCCGGCACCAACCTGCAGATCGCCTATTTCGACCAGTACCGCGCGGTGCTCCGCGAAGACTGGAGCGCGATCGAGAACGTCGCCGAAGGCCGCGATTTCCTCGAGTTCAACGGCAAGCGCAAGCACGTGCATGCCTACCTGCAGGACTTCATGTTCACCCCGGAACGTGCGCGTGCGCCGATTACCCGCCTGTCCGGTGGCGAGCGCAACCGCCTGCTGCTGGCCAAGCTGTTCGCGCAGCCGTCCAACCTGCTGGTGATGGACGAACCGACCAACGACCTGGACGTGGAAACCCTGGAGCTGCTGGAAGAGCTGCTGGGCGAATACACCGGCACCCTGCTGCTGGTCAGCCACGACCGTGACTTCATCGACAACGTGGTCACCTCCACGCTGGTGATGGAAGGCGACGGCGTGATCGGCGAGTACGTGGGCGGTTACAGCGACTGGCAGCGTTATGCGGCCAGCATCGCAGCGCCTGCCGCGGCCCCTGCGGCCAAGCCGGCGGCCGCTGCGCCGACCACCCCGGCTACCGCAGCTCCGGCCGCACCCAAGCGCAAGCTGGCCTACAAGGAAGCGCGCGAACTGGAGCAGCTGCCGAAGACCATCGAGAAGCTGGAAGGCGATGTCGAAGGCCTGACCTCGGCGATGAACGACCCGTCGTTCTACACCCGCAGCAGTGCTGAAGTGACGGCGCACACCCAGCAGCTGGCCAAGGTGCAGGCCGAACTGGATGCCGCTTACGCGCGCTGGGAAGAGCTGGAAGGCTGAGCGTTGACCGGCGCCAGCGATCGCGCCGATTGATGTAGAGCCGAGCCCACGCTCGGCTCAGCAGATCCACGCCATGCGTGGATATCCGGAATCTGTGCGGACCAACGGTCCGCACCTACCAACCGACGGTCCGCACCGACCGGGGGGCCGGCCGTCATTTGACCCCGTGCAGATCCCGCAACTGGCTCGGCCGGCTACCGAAATACGCGGCCAGATCGGCGATGTCCTGATCGCTCAGGTCCTTCGCCTGCGGCGTCATCAGCGCATGCTGGCGGTCACCGGCGCGGTAGGCCTGGAGCGCGTGCGCCAGGTAGTCACCGTACTGCCCACCCAGCTTCGGGTAGGTCGGATCGATCGGCGCATTGCCGTCGGCCCCGTGGCAGTCGATGCAGCTCTGGTTGGTGGCCTTGCCCTTCACCTTGGCGCGGGCTTCACCGGCGGCCTCGCGGCCTGCGGGCAGGCCGGCCGAAGACGAAGAGCCGTGTTCGCCGCTGGCGTGGCCCGGGTCGGCGGCAGATTTCTCGCTGTTTTCCACCTGCGACTGCGAACAGGCCGCCAGCAGCAGGGCAACGGACAGGGCGATGGCGTGACGCATCGGATGCGCGGCTTTCGACATGGGCGGGCCTTACTTGACGGTGGACAGGTAAACAGAGAGATCGGCGATCTCCTGTTCGCTGAAGCTCATCGACTGCGCCTGCATCGTCGGATGCCGGCGCTTGCCCTGGCGGTACTCGGCCAGGGCCTGGGCCAGGTACTGCTGGGTCTGGCCGCCGATCTTCGGCACCCGGTAGCTGGGGTAGGCGTTCTTGTAGCCGGTGATGCCGTGGCACCCCTGGCAGGTGTAGGCCAGCACGCGGCCATTGTCGAAGTTGCCGGTGGGCGCGGCAGGCGCCGGCGCGGCGGCAGGAGCCGGGGCCGGGGCAGGTGTGGCGGGAGCAGAAGCAGGAGCGGGCTGTGCGGCGGCCCCAAGGGGCAGGAGGACGGCCAGAGCGAGACAAGCGGCGAGCGGCTGCGGGCGCATGGTGTCGTTTCCGGGGATTCGGGTCTGGTCGTTCCGGCGTGGGGTACGGAACGACCCGAGTATAGCCTCAGGTTTCATCTAGCTGAAATGGGGTCGGTCCGACCGGTGGCGTGAAGGCACCATGACCTTTGGGATATGGTGTGGCCGTGAAGTGGTGCATTACTTTGCTACCACACCTGTCCACGCATCCTCCAGGGACCTGACGATGTCGCACCCAACCTTCCCGTCCGGCCGTCGCAGCGGAATCTGCGCTGCCGCACTGCTGATCTCCACCTCCCTGCTGCTGGGCGGTTGCGCCGCAGGGCCCAATTCCGAAGCCAAGGCCGCCGACACCAAGGAGGAGAAGAAGGTCGATGCGGTCCCGGTCGAAGTGGCCGTGGCCAGCCATCGCGCGGTCGCGGCCAGTTACACAGGCACCGCCGCGCTGGAACCACGCGCCGAGTCGCAGGTGGTGGCCAAGACCTCCGGTGTGGCGCTGGCGGTGCTGGTCGAGGAAGGCCAGCGGGTCACCGCCGGCCAGCCGCTGGTGCGCCTGGACCCGGACCGCGCACGCTTGGCCGTAGCCCAGAGCGAAGCGCAGATGCGCAAGCTGGAGAACAACTACCAGCGTGCACAGAAACTGGTTGGTCAGCAGATGGTCAGTGCGGCCGATGTCGACCAGCTGCGTTTCGACCTGGAGAACGTCCGCGCGCAGTACCGCCTGGCCACGCTGGAACTGTCCTATACCACGGTGGTGGCGCCGATCTCCGGCGTGATCGCCTCGCGCTCGATCAAGACCGGCAACTTCGTCCAGATCAACACGCCGATCTTCCGCATCGTCGACAACTCGCGCCTGGAAGCCACCCTCAACGTGCCCGAGCGCGAGCTGGCCACGTTGCGCGCCGGTCAGCCGGTAACCCTGGCCGCCGACGCGTTGCCGGGCCAGAGCTTCACCGGCACCGTCGACCGCATCGCGCCGGTGGTGGATTCGGGCAGCGGCACGTTTCGCGTGGTCAGTGCCTTCGATGGCGCCGCGCACGCGCTGCAGCCCGGCATGTTCGGGCGCATCCGCATCGATTACGACCAGCGTGCCGATGCGCTCGTGGTGCCGCGCCTGGCGCTGCTCGACGACGGTGAGCCGGCGGTGTTCCGGGTGCGCGAAGGCAAGGTCGCACGCGTTCCGGTCAAGCTGGGTTACGCCGAGGGCCCGTGGGTGGAGATCCGTGATGGCCTGGCGGCCGGTGATCAGGTGGTCACCGCCGGCAAGGTCGCGCTGCGCGACGGCACCGCAGTGCAGGTGATCGCCGATCCGAAGGCAAAGGCGAAGACGGTCGCAGCGGCCGCCAAGCCGGCAGACAAGGCCGGGAGCAAGCAATGACCGCCCCGGGCCACGACCACGGTGCCTCGCCGGCGAGCGACGGCGCCGCCGCCGGCATGCGCGGCGGCCTGGTGGAATTCGCCACCCGCCGCCGCGTGACCATCGCCATGTGCACGGTCACCCTGCTGCTGTTCGGGCTGATCGCGCTGGGCAACCTCAAGGTCAACCTGCTGCCCGACCTGAGCTACCCGACGCTGACCGTGCGCACCGAGTACACCGGTGCGGCGCCGACTGAAATCGAAACCCTGATCAGCCAGCCGGTCGAAGAAGCGGTGGGCGTGGTCAAGAATCTGCGCAAGCTGAAGTCGGTCTCGCGCACCGGCCAGAGCGATGTGGTGCTGGAGTTCGCCTGGGGCACCAACATGGACCAGGCCAGCCTGGAGGTGCGCGACAAGATGGAGGCGCTGAACCTGCCGCTGGAGGCCAAGGCCCCGGTACTGCTGCGGTTCAATCCATCCACCGAGCCGATCATGCGTCTGGTGCTGTCGAGCAAGGACGCGCCAGCCACCGATGCCGATGCGATCCGCGAGCTGACCGGCCTGCGCCGCTATGCCGATGAAGACCTGAAGAAGAAGCTGGAGCCGGTCACCGGCGTGGCAGCGGTCAAGGTCGGTGGCGGCCTCGAGGACGAGATCCAGGTCGACATCGACCAGCAGAAGCTGGCCCAGCTGAACCTGCCGATCGACACCGTCATCAAGCGCCTGAAGGACGAGAACATCAACATCTCCGGTGGCCGCCTGGAGGAGGGCTCGCAGCGCTTCCTGGTGCGTACCGTCAACCAGTTCGCCGACCTGGAGGAAATCCGCAACCTGCTGGTCACCACCCAGGGCTCGAACGGCAGCGCGGCCGACTCGGCGTTGCAGCAGATGTTCAACATCGCCGCGTCGACCGGGTCGGCGGCCGCCATCGCGGCGGCGTCGGCGGCACAGAGCGCATCGTCCGGTAGTGGCTCCAGCGTGGTCGCCAACGGCGTGCCGGTGCGCCTGAAGGACGTGGCCACCGTGCGCCAGGGCTACAAGGAGCGTGAAGCGGTGATCCGCTTGGGCGGCAAGGAATCGGTGGAACTGGCGATCTACAAGGAAGGCGACGCCAATACCGTGTCCACCGCCGAAGCGCTGCGCAAGCGCCTGGAGCAGATCAAGGGCACGTTCCCGTCCGATGTCGAGATGACCACCATCGAGGACCAGTCGCGCTTCATCGAGCACGCCATCGCCGACGTCAAGAAGGATGCGGTGATCGGTGGCCTGCTGGCGATCCTGATCATCTTCCTGTTCCTGCGCGATGGCTGGAGCACCTTCGTGATCAGCCTGTCGTTGCCGGTCTCGATCATCGCCACGTTCTTCTTCATGGGCCAGCTCGGCCTCAGCTTGAACGTGATGTCGCTGGGCGGCCTGGCGCTGGCCACCGGCCTGGTGGTGGACGACTCGATCGTGGTGCTGGAGAGCATTGCCAAGGCGCGTGAGCGTGGCCTGGGTATCCTGCAGGCGGCCATCGTCGGTACCCGCGAAGTGAGCATGGCCGTGGTCGCCTCGACCCTGACCACCATCGCGGTGTTCCTGCCGCTGGTGTTCGTCGATGGCATCGCCGGCCAGCTGTTCCGCGACCAGGCAATGACCGTGGCGATCGCCATTGCGATCTCGCTGCTGGTGTCGATGACCCTGATCCCGATGCTGAGCTCGCTGAAGGGACGGCCGCCGCTGGCGTTCCCGGAAGAGGCACCGAACGAACCGTGGCAGCCGCAGAACCGTTGGCAGAAGCCGGTGGCGCTGGGGCGCCGTGGTGCCGTGGCGACCGCGCGCTGGAGCTTCTATGCACTGGCCTGGCTGGTCGTGCGGGCGTGGCGTGGCGTGGTGGCGGTGGTTGGCCCGGTGATGCGCAAGGCCAGCGATCTGGCGATGAAGCCCTATGCCGGTGCCGAGCGCGGCTACCTGCGCCTGCTGCCGAGCGCGCTGGCGCATCCCGGCAAGGTGCTGGGCGTGGCCACGATCATCTTCGTGGCGACCATGGCACTGGTGCCGATGCTCGGTGCCGACCTGATCCCGCAGCTGGCGCAGGACCGTTTCGAAATGACGGTGAAGCTGCCGGCCGGCACGCCGCTGAAGCAGACCGATGCGCTGGTGCGCGAGCTGCAGCTGGCCCACGGCAACGGCGAGGGCGTGGCCTCGCTGTATGGCGTCAGCGGCAGCGGCACCCGCCTGGATGCCAGCCCGACCGAGAGCGGCGAGAACATCGGCAAGCTGACCGTGGTGATGGAAGGCGGCGGCAACGCGCGTACCGAGGCGGAGATCACCGAGCGCCTGCGTGACACCATGGGCCAGCATCCGGGTGCACAGGTCGACTTCGCGCGCCCGGCGTTGTTCAGCTTCTCCACGCCGCTGGAAATCGAGCTGCGTGGGCAGGACATGGCGACGCTGGAAGTGGCCGGCCAGCGCCTGGCGGCGATGCTGCGCGGCAATGCGCACTACGCCGACGTGAAGTCCACGGTTGAAGAGGGCTTCCCGGAAATCCAGATCCGCTTCGACCAGGAACGTGCCGGTGCGCTGGGCCTGACCACCCGCCAGATCGCCGACGTGGTGGTGAAGAAGGTGCGCGGTGACGTGGCCACCCGCTACAGCTTCCGTGACCGCAAGATCGACGTGCTGGTGCGTGCCCAGGAGGGCGACCGTGCCAGCGTGGAGAGCATCCGCCGGCTGATCGTCAATCCGGGCAGTACCCGTCCGGTGACGCTGGACGCGGTGGCCGACGTGGTCGCCACCACTGGTCCCAGCGAGATCCATCGCGCTGACCAGACCCGGGTGGCCGTCGTGTCAGCCAACCTGCGCGATATCGATCTGGGCGCGGCCATGCGCGAAGTGCAGCAGATGGTGGCCGAGCAGCCGCTGGGCGCGGGTGTCGGCCTGCACATCGGTGGCCAGGGTGAGGAGCTGGCGCAGGCGGCGAAGTCGCTGATCTTCGCCTTCGGCCTGGCCATCTTCCTGGTCTACCTGGTGATGGCCTCGCAGTTCGAATCGCTCCTGCACCCGTTCGTGATCCTGTTCACCATCCCGCTGGCGCTGGTCGGTGCCATCCTGGCGCTGGCACTGACCGGCAAGCCCATCTCGGTGGTGGTGTTCATCGGCCTGATCCTGCTGGTCGGCCTGGTCACCAAGAACGCGATCATCCTGATCGACAAGGTCAACCAGCTGCGCGAGGCCGGCGTGGCCAAGCATGAGGCCCTGGTGGAAGGGGCACGTTCGCGCCTGCGGCCGATCATCATGACCACGCTGTGCACGCTGTTCGGCTTCCTGCCGCTGGCGGTGGCGATGGGCGAGGGCGCTGAAGTGCGTGCGCCGATGGCCATCACCGTGATCGGTGGCCTGCTGGTGTCGACCCTGCTCACCCTGCTGGTGATCCCGGTGGTGTACGACCTGATGGATCGCCGCGGTGATGCCTACTACCGCGAGCGTGGCCGCAAGCACGCCGGCGAGATCGAGCCGGGTGCAGCAGGCAGCGCGGCGGGTGTGGAGGAGCCGGCATGAGTGTTGCCGAGTTCTCCATCCGCCGTCCGGTCACCACCATCATGTGTTTCGTGTCACTGGTGGTGATCGGCCTGATCGCCTCGTTCCGGCTGCCGTTGGAAGCGCTGCCGGACATCTCCGCGCCGTTCCTGTTCGTGCAGATCCCGTACACCGGTTCAACCCCGGAGGAAGTGGAGCGGACCATCATCCGCCCGGTGGAGGAATCGCTGGCGACGATGACCGGCATCAAGCGGATGCGCTCGTCGGCGACCTCCGAGGCGGCGCTGATCTTCATCGAGTTCAGCGACTGGGACCGGGACATTGCCATCGCCGCGTCCGATGCACGCGAGCGCATCGATGCGATCCGCAGCGACCTGCCCGATGACCTGCAGCGCTACAACGTGTTCAAGTGGTCCAGCAGCGACCAGCCGGTGCTGAAGGTGCGCCTGGCCAGCACCACCGACCTGACCACCGCTTACGACATGCTCGACCGCGAGTTCAAGCGGCGCATCGAGCGCATCCCCGGCGTGGCCCGCGTCGACATCACCGGCGCGCCGCCGAACGAGGTGGAGATCGCCATCGATCCGAACCGGCTCAACGCGCATGGGTTGAGCATCAACGAGCTGAGCGAGCGCCTGCGCACGCTGAACTTCTCGATCTCGGCCGGCCAGATCGACGACAACGGCCAGCGCGTGCGCGTGCAGCCGGTGGGCGAGATCACCGACCTGCAGGAAATGCGCGACCTGGTGATCAACGCCAAGGGCCTGCGCCTGGGCGACATCGCCGACGTGCGCCTGAAGCCGGCGCGGATGAACTACGGGCGCCGCCTGGACGGCAACCCGGCCGTCGGCCTGGACATCTTCAAGGAGCGCAGCGCCAACCTGGTGGAGGTGTCGCGCGCGGCGCTGGCTGAAGTCGAGTCGATCCGTGCCGAAGCATCGATGCGCGACGTGCAGATCAAGGTGATCGACAACCAGGGCAGGGCGGTGACCTCCTCGCTGCTGGAACTGGCCGAGGCCGGTGCGGTCGGCCTGATCCTGTCGATCACGGTGCTGTTCTTCTTCCTGCGCCATTGGCCGTCCACGCTGATGGTCACCCTGGCCATCCCGATCTGCTTCACCATCACCCTGGGTTTCATGTACTTCGTCGGGGTGACGCTGAACATCCTGACCATGATGGGCCTGCTGTTGGCGGTGGGCATGCTGGTCGACAACGCCGTGGTGGTGGTGGAGAGCATCTACCAGGAGCGCGAGCGCATGCCGGGACAGCCGCGCCTGGCCTCGATCATCGGCACCCGCAACGTGGCCATCGCGCTCAGCGCTGGCACCTTGTGCCACTGCATCGTGTTCGTGCCGAACCTGTTCGGCGAGACCAACAACATCAGCATCTTCATGGCGCAGATCGCGATCACCATCTCGGTCTCGCTGCTGGCCTCGTGGCTGGTCGCGGTCAGCCTGATCCCGATGCTGTCCGCGCGCATGGCCACGCCCAAGCTGGTGCACTCGCAGACCGGCCTGATCGCGCGGCTGCAGCGCCGCTACGCCAGGCTGCTGGACTGGTCGCTGCACCATCGCGGCTGGAGCCTGCTCGGCATCGTGCTGGTGGTGCTGGTCAGCCTGGTGCCGATGAAGCTGACCAAGGTCGACATGTTCGGCGGTGATGGCGGCAAGGACATCTTCATCGGCTACATGTGGAAGGGCGCCTATACCTATCGGCAGATGTCCGAGGAGGTGGCGCGCGTGGAGAACTGGATCGACGCCAACCGCGAGCGCCTGCACGTCAAGCAGGTGTACTCCTGGTACAGCGAGCAGGAAGGCAGCTCGACCGTGGTCACCCTGGACGAGAAGTACGCCAAGGACATCAAGGCGCTGCAGGAAGAGCTGCGCAAGGGCCTGCCGAAGTCGGCCCGCACCGACTACTTCGTCGGCAACCAGGGCGGTGATGGCGGCGGTGGCGGCAACCAGGGCGTGCAGGTGCAGCTGGTGGGCGACTCCAGTTCGATGCTGCAGGAGATCGGCCAGGAAGTGGTGCCGCTGCTGGCCCAGCGTGCCGAGCTGCGCGACGTGCGCATCGACAACGGCGAGAAGGGCGGCGAGCTGAAGGTGCGCGTCGACCGCGAGCGCGCCGCCGCATTCGGCTTCAATGCCGAGCAGGTGGCCAGCTTCGTCGGCCTGGCCCTGCGCGGTGCGCCGATGCGCGAGTTCCGCCGCGGCGACAATGAAGTGCCGGTGTGGGTGCGCTTCGCGGGCGCCGAGCAGAGCAGCCCGGAAGACCTGGCCGGTTTCAGCGTGCGCACCGGCGACGGCCGCAGCGTGCCGCTGCTGAGCCTGGTCACCGTTGACGTCGGCTCGTCGGCCACCCAGATCGGCCGCACCAACCGCCAGACCACGCTGACCATCAAGGCCAACCTGGCCGAGAAGGTCACCGCACCGGATGGCCGCAAGGCGATGGAATCGGTGCTCAAGCCGATGAACTTCCCGGCCGGCTATGGCTTCACCTTCGATGGCGGCGACTACGGCAACGACGACGAAGCGATGCAGCAGATGGTGTTCAACCTGCTGATCGCGCTGGTGATGATCTACGTGGTGATGGCGGCGGTGTTCGAGTCGCTGCTGTTCCCGGCGGCGATCATGAGTGGCGTGCTGTTCTCGATCTTCGGTGTGTTCTGGCTGTTCTGGATCACCGGTACCTCGTTCGGGATCATGTCCTTCATCGGCATCCTGGTGCTGATGGGCGTGGTGGTGAACAACGGCATCGTGATGATCGAGCACATCAACAACCTGCGGCGCGGCGGCATGGGACGCACGCAGGCGCTGGTTGAGGGCTCACGCGAGCGATTGCGCCCGATCATGATGACGATGGGTACGGCGATCCTGGCGATGGTGCCGATCTCGCTGACCAACACGCAGATGTTCGGCAATGGTCCGGAGTACGCGCCGATGGCGCGCGCGATTGCCGGCGGGCTTGCGTTCTCCACCGTGGTCAGCCTCCTGTTCCTGCCGACGATCTACGCGGTGCTGGATGACCTGCGCAGTGCCGTGACGCGGCTGATCCGCCGCGCGCGAGGTGTGGAGAGGGTAGAGCCGGGCGCTGCCCGGCTGTAATGCGCGACAACGTGTTGTGGTGTGGGGGAGGCCGGTCGTAGTGGGGCGGCCTCCCCCTTTTTTTGGCTTGAGTCAGGCTTTGCGCAGGAACCAGGTCCGGCGCGTGTACTCGTGACCGAAATCCACCTGCCCGAATCGCGCGATCTCACGCTGACCACGCCTGTAATAGCGCCAGGGCGCTTTGGCCAGCGGAGGGGTTTGCCCGTAGAAAACATCCATGTGACCCACGGGCATCGACTTCGGGGTCACGTGCATGACCACGCTGCGGCGGGTTCCGGCAGAGGGATGCGGGGCGCCGCCATGGAACAGCTGCGGGTGCCAGACGATCACATCGCCTGGCTGCACGTGCACCGACTGCGGCTTCAGGCCAGCGTCTTCGCACTGGCGCGCCACCGCATCCTGATAGGTGGCCCAGCCCTCCGGCGACATGGCGCTGATCGGGCCGTCGCCGAAGACTTCGCGTCGCAGTGCCTGCACATCGATGGGCGGCAACAGGTGGCTGCCCGGAACCACGCGCAGGGGGCCATTGCTTTCGTCAACCGCATCCAGCGCGGTCCATACCCCCATGTAGCGCTCGCCCGGGGACGTGCAGAACACTGGCGTATCGCGATGCAATGACTGCTCCGATCCGCGCTCGTAGTAGAGGCTGGTGTAGAGCGTGGTCGGTTCGCCGAGGAAGCGATCGCAGACGTCGATGGCCGGGTTGTCAGTGAGCAGGCGGGTCATCGCATCCACCGCCAGGTGCAGGTTTACCACCCGATACATGCGCTGGTGGTCGTCCAGGTTGCGCGAGACCGCCTTTGGATTGCGCTGTTTGAAGCGCGAGATGCGCTCGTTGATGTCCCTGACCAGTGCGGGTGCGATGGCCTGTCGCACCACCACGAAGCCATCGCGCATCAGCGCATCGTATGCATCCATTGGACTGTTCCTTCCTTAAATGCGGAGTATAGCTACGTGTGGCGGGACGTTACCCCGCCACCTTGCCCCACACCTTGAACGTGGTCAGCCACAGGCCGAGCATGCTGCCGATGTTGGTCAGCATGAAGGTCAGCACCACGCGGGTGACGCGATTGCGATACCAGCCCTTCAGGCTCTGCGCATCGTCGCGCAGCTTGAGGAAGTCCTCATACGCCGGCTTGCGCAGGCGCGCTTCCACCAAGGCCGAGAATGCGCCGGTCGGGATGCTCAGGCGGAACGGCTTGAACGGGGCCACCGCGATCGCGGTGAGGATGCTCAGCGGGTGACCGCCTGCCAGCAGGCAGCCCAGGCCCGCCAAGCCGCCGGTAAACATCGCCCAGGTCGCCAGCAGTTCGGTACCCACGCCCAGCCCGCCGCGGTAGAAGCCCACGCCGATGCCGGTCGCCACGATGGCCAGGATGCCCAGCGTGAACCACGGAATGTTGCGCTTCTTCGGTACCGCCTCCAGCTCGGCGCGCAGCGGTGCCGGTGCCTCGGTGTCGGTTTCCAGGTAACGCGCCAGGCCTGCCAGATGACCCGCACCGACAACCGCCAGCACTTCACGCTGCTGCGGGTCGTGTTCCTCGCGCAGGCGCGTGGCCATGTAGCGGTCGCGCTCGCCGATGATGGTCTCGTACAGTGCCGGGCTCTCGCTGGCGAACTCGCCGAAGCTCGATTCCAGCATGTCGCCCTGCTTGAGCTTCTCGATCTCGTTCTCGCCCACTTCCTCGGACGAGAACAGGCCGGCGCCGAGACCGGCAACCAGCTTCAGCTTGCCGAAGAAGCCCAGCCGCTGCGAGGCGCGGCGGAAAGTCAGGCCGACCTCGCGGTCGATCAGGTGCACCGGCAGGTTGCGCTCGCGCGCCAGGTCCACCGCGCGCTTCAGCTCGGCACCGGGCTCGATGTCGAGCTGTTCGGCCAAGCGGCGCTGGTAGGCGGACAGGGCCAGGTTGGCGGCGAACAGGGCGACGCGGCCCTTGCGGATCACCTCGACCAGGTCGAGCTTGGCCAGCGTATCCGGGTCGCTCAGCGCCTGCAGGCGCTGCGGGTCCAGTTCAACGGCAACGGCATCGAAGCGGCCGCTGTCGATGGCTTTCTCCACTGCTTCGACGCTGGCGCGCGAAACGTGGGCGGTGCCCAGCAGGGTGTAGCGCACGCCGTCGCGTTCGACGACGCGCACCGGCTGGCCGGCGAACAGATCGTCGCCGGTCTCGGGAAGGGTTTCGGTCATGGGTTCATTCATTGAAAGGTGCGGTTTCGGCGCCATCGCCGAGCGCGCGCTGCATCTGCACGGTGTCCAGCCAGCGGCCATGCTTGCGGCCGAGGCCACGGAACACGCCCACCAGCTCGAAGCCGAAGCGTTCGTGCAGCTTGATCGAGGCGGTGTTGGTCGGTTCGCCGATCACGGCCACCATCTGCCGGTAGCCACGCGCCACGCAGGCATCGATCAGGGCCTGCAGCAGGCTGGTGCCGACGCCCTTGCCCTGGAACGCGGCATCGACGTAGACCGAGTTCTCCACGGTCCACTGGTAGGCAATGCGGGTGCGGTAGGTGTTGGCGTAGGCGTAGCCGGCCACCTGGCCGTCGATTTCGGCGACCAGGTAGGGAAAGCCGCGATCGACAATGTCGCGCATGCGGCGCAGCATCTCGGTCGCGTCCGGAATGTCGTACTCGTAGGTGTTGACGAAGTCGGTCACTTCCACCGCATAGATCGCGGTGATCGCGTCGATGTCGGCCGGGCCGGCATCACGGATGAGGACGGCCATGCGCGGCTCCGGCTCAGTCGATGTAGCGCTTGAGCAGGTCACCGTACGCGTCGATGCGACGGTCGCGCAGGAACGGCCAGATGCGGCGCACGTGCTCGCTGCGCTGCAGGTCGACATCGCACAGCAGCACGGTGGCGTCCGTGCCGGCCTCGGCCAGGAACTCGCCCTGCGGGCCGAGCACGTGGCTGTTGCCCCAGAACTGGATGCCCGAGGCACCCAGCGGCGAGGCTTCGTGGCCGACGCGGTTGCAGCTCAGCACCGGCAGGCCGTTGGCCACGGCATGGCCGCGGTGGCTCAGCACCCAGGCGTCACGCTGGCGGGTCTTCTCGTCCTGCACGTCGTCCGGGTCCCAGCCGATCGCGGTCGGGTACAGCAGCAGCTCGGCACCGGCCAGCGCCATCAGGCGCGCCGCTTCCGGGTACCACTGGTCCCAGCACACCAGCACGCCCAGGCGGCCCACCGAAGTATCGATCGGCTTGAAGCCGATGTCACCCGGGGTGAAGTAGAACTTCTCGTAGAAGCCCGGGTCGTCCGGGATGTGCATCTTGCGGTACTTGCCGAGCAAGGTGCCGTCCTTTTCGAACACCACCGCAGTGTTGTGGTACAGGCCGGCGGCGCGGCGCTCGAACAGCGAGCCGACCAGCACTACGCCATGCTGCTTCGCCAGCGCGCCCAGGCGCTCGGTGCTCGGTCCGGGAATCGGCTCGGCCAGGTCGAACTCGTCCACCGACTCGTGCTGGCAGAAGTACGGACCGTTGTGCAGTTCCTGCAGCAGCACCAGCTTGGCACCCTGCGCAGCCGCCTCGGCCACGCGTGCTTCGATCACCGCCAGGTTGGCGGCGGCGTCACCGTGGTTGCGCTCCTGGATCAGGGCGACGGTAAGGGGGCTGCGCGAGTTCATGCGGGGCGTTCCTGCGGGAGAAAACCTGCATGTTAGCGCGGATGGGCGGCCGCAGCGTGTTGCGCGCTGAATGGCGTCCGCACACGGTAGCGGGGGGGCCCGGCCGGCCGGGTGTGTGGGGGGGGGGGGGGCGCGCCGGGGGGGGCCGGCGGGGGTTTTGTGGGGGTGGTGGCGCCGCCCGGGGGGGGGGCCCGGCCGCTACCGGTCCGGCTTATGCCTTCAACAGCCCTTCCGGCAGCTGCATGGTGATGCAGTGCAGGCTGCCGTTCTGCCAGATCAGCGAGCGGCAGGGCACCTGCACGATCTCGCGGCCCGGATGGGCCTGGGCCAGCACGTCGCGGGCCAGGTCATCAGCCGGATCGCCGTAGGCCGGCATCAGCACCGCGCCGTTGATGATCAGGTAATTGGCGTACGACGCCGCCAGGCGGCGGCCTTCGTCGATCACCGGCTGTGCCCACGGCAGCGGGAACAGGCGGTACGGCTTCCCATCCTTGGTACGCAGCGCGGCCAGTTCGTTGCCCATCGCCTGCAGTTCGGCGTAGTGCGAGTCGCTCGCGTCGTCGCAGGCCTGGTAGACGATGCTGTCAGGCGAGGCGAAACGGGCCAGGGTGTCGATGTGGGCGTCGGTGTCGTCGCCTTCCAGGTAGCCGTGGTCCAGCCACAGCACGCGGTCCTGCTGCAGCCAGTTGGCCAGGTCGGCGCTCAGGCTTGCCCGGTCGCGGTCCGGGTGGCGCTCGTGCAGGCACTTCCAGGTGGTCAACAGGGTGCCTTCGCCATCGGTCTCGATGCCGCCGCCTTCCAGCGCGAACGGGATGCTGCGCACCGGCGCGTCGTTGAACACGCCGGCCTGGTCCAGCACGCCCACCAGCTGGTCATCCAGGGTGGCGTCGAACTTGCCGCCCCAGCCGGTGAAGCGGAAATCCAGCAGCTGGAAACCGCCGTCGGCACGGCGCAGGGTGATCGGGCCGGAGTCACGCAGCCAGGTATCGTCGTAGGCCGCCGTGGTGAAGTGGACCTTGTCCATGTCGATGCGGTTGGAGCGCAGCCGCATCTCGGCGTAGGTCTCCACATCGTCGTCGGCCACGCAGATCAACACCGGCTGGAAGCGGGTGATGGCCGCGACCAGGGCGATGTAGGTCTCTTCCACCTGGCCCAGGCGGTCAGCCCAGTCGGTATCGGCGGTGGGCCAGGCAATCAGGACGCCGCTCTGGGCTTCCCACTCGGCAGGAAAACGAAGGGTCTGGTTCATGGTCTCGCTACACAGGCCCGCCCACGGCGGGTAAGGGGATCAGCGGATCGGCGGTTTCGGGCCGATTTCGTTCGGGTCCGCCTGGTTGGCCACCACGTCGATCACCTTCTGCTTCTCGAAGTAGACGGTGAACTGCGGGTACACCCAGCGGTTGATGGTCGGCCATTGCCGCTTCTGCCCGCCACGCGGCTGCAGCTGCTCGCTCGGCGCGCCGAACTGCGCCTGCACCTGCTGCATGCTCTGGCCGCGCACGGGCAGGGCACCGGCCGGCTTCTCGCGGGCGCGGTCGACAAGCAGGGTATCGGCCAGCGCCGGCGTGGCGGCGGCCAGGGTGGCCATCACGGCCAGGGCGGACAGGTAACGCTTCATCTCGATCTACTCCCCAGTGGTCAAGAAAGGCGATTACAGCAAAAACGGCAGGAAAAAGCCGCATAAACAAAAAACCGCCCGAAGGCGGTTTCTTGCATCGGGTCGGCCCCGCGTAGGGCCAGCCGCAGCCGGAAGGCTGTGAGGCTTAGCGCTGACGCGCCTTGAAACGCGGGTTCGACTTGCAGATGACGAAGATCTTGCCGCGACGACGGACGACCTTGCAGTCGCGGTGACGGGCCTTCGCCGACTTCAGGGAGGACAGGACTTTCATGGCATACCTCGGCGTAAACAGTAGTTGTTCGGGTGGAGCGTGGCCGCGATATGCGAAAGACAATCGGCAGTTGACGCTCGTTCAAGCCCGCCATTCTACCGGGCTTTTCCTCGTGGTTTCAAGTGGTTGCACAAAAGACCCCGCTGGGGGCGTCTGGCAGGGGCTAGAATGACCCCTTCACACGCTCTGGGACCCCCATGAATCCACTCGCTCCCGTCCTGACCATCGACGGCCCATCCGGGGCCGGCAAGGGTACCATCAGCCGCATCATCGCGCGCCGCATGGGCTGGCATTACCTGGATTCGGGTGCGCTGTACCGGGCGGTGGGCGTGGCCGCAAGCTGGGCCGACATCGACACCTCCGACGCCTCGGCGCTGGTGCGCTGCACCTTCGATACCCATGTTCAGTTTGTCGAGCAGGGCGATGCCATGCGGGTCATGGTCAACGGCACCGATGCCACCGACGAGCTGCGCCTGGAGACCACCGGCGCCCTGGCCTCTGCCATCGCCGCCATCCCCGAGGTCCGGGCCGCCCTGAAGGAGCGGCAGCGCGCATTCAGGGAGCTGCCGGGCCTGGTCGCCGACGGCCGCGACATGGGCACGGTGATCTTCCCGGATGCCCCCCACAAGGTCTTCCTGACCGCCAGCGCCGAGGAGCGCGCCGAGCGCCGGCATAAGCAGTTGAAAGACAAGGGGGTTTCTGTTAACTTTGATGACCTCCTGCGCGAGATCATGGCCCGCGACGCCCGTGATGCCCAGCGTACCGTGGCGCCCCTGAAGCCGGCAGACGATGCTGTCCTCATCGACACCACAGGCATCGGCATCGATGATGTCGTTGCCCGAGTGATGGATCTGCTTCCGGTTCCGGCTGCCTGATCCGTTCGCGCGGGAGCACTGCCAGCCGCATCGGCAGTGGTCGCGCAAAGCAGTGCTGTACCCGCTCCGTCGCGCACTGATGCGTGGCGGTTTTCCTACTACACACGACCTGCGTTTCCGGGGTCGACCAACAGGCGGGCGGTCGCCATTCCCCTGAAGGGGACGCCACCGACCCATGTGTCCAACAGAGTAAATCTAATGACCGAATCATTTGCCGAACTGTTTGAAGCCAGCCAGGCCAACCTGGCCAAGCTGAAGCCGGGCGCCATCGTCAGCGGTACCGTTGTTGAAGTCCGCGGCGACGTCGTGGTGATCAACGCTGGCCTGAAGTCCGAAGGCATCGTGCCGATCGAACAGTTCCGTAACGACGCTGGCGAAATCGACGTCGCCGAAGGCGACATCGTCAAGGTCGCCCTCGACTCGATCGAGAACGGCTTCGGCGAAACCGTCCTGTCGCGCGAGAAGGCCAAGCGCGCGATGGTGTGGGACGAGCTGGAAGAAGCGTTGGAAAAGAACGAAACCATCACCGGCCGCATCAGCGGCAAGGTCAAGGGTGGTTTCACCGTGGACATCAAGGATGTCCGCGCCTTCCTGCCGGGTTCCCTGGTCGATGTGCGCCCGGTGCGCGATCCGGCCTACCTGGAAGGCAAGGAGCTCGAGTTCAAGCTCATCAAGCTGGACCGCAAGCGTAACAACGTCGTGGTCTCGCGCCGCGCTGTCGTCGAAAGCGAGCACTCGGAAGAGCGCGAGCAGCTGATGGACAAGCTGCAGGAAGGCGCGATCCTGAAGGGTGTCGTCAAGAACCTGACCGATTACGGCGCGTTCGTGGACCTGGGCGGTATCGACGGCCTGCTGCACATCACCGACATGGCGTGGAAGCGCGTGCGTCACCCGTCGGAAGTCGTGAACGTTGGCGACGAGCTGGACGTTCGCGTGCTGAAGTTCGACCGCGAGCGCAACCGCGTTTCGCTGGGCCTGAAGCAGCTGGGCGAGGATCCGTGGGACAACATCGGCCGTCGTTACCCGGCCAACAGCCGCGTCTTCGGCAAGGTCTCCAACGTCACCGATTACGGTGCGTTCGTTGAGATCGAGCCGGGCGTCGAAGGCCTGGTGCACGTCTCGGAGATGGATTGGACCAACAAGAACGTCAACCCGTCCAAGGTTGTGCAGGTTGGTGATGAAGTCGAAGTGATGGTGCTGGACGTCGATGAAGAGCGTCGCCGCATCTCGCTGGGCATGAAGCAGGTTGCCGCCAACCCGTGGGAAACCTTCGCTGCCACCCACAAGAAGGGTGACAAGGTGTCGGGCCAGATCAAGTCGATCACCGACTTCGGCATCTTCATCGGCCTGGACGGCGGCATCGACGGCCTGGTCCACCTGTCCGACATCAGCTGGAACACCACCGGCGAAGACGTCGTTCGCAACTTCAAGAAGGGCGATACCCTGGACGCCGTCGTCCTGGCTGTCGATCCGGAGCGCGAGCGCATCTCCCTGGGCGTGAAGCAGCTGGAGCAGGATCCGTTCGGCCAGTACATGGCTGCCAATCCGAAGGGCTCCAAGGTCGAAGGCGTGGTGAAGGAAGTCGACGCCAAGGGCGCGATCATCGAGCTGGCTGACGGCATCGAAGGTTACGTCTCGGCCCGCGACATCGCCAACGAGCGCGTTGACGACGCCACCCAGCACCTGAAGGTCGGCGACAAGGTCGAAGCCAAGTTCGTGGGCATGGACCGCAAGGGCCGTACCCTGCAGCTGTCGATCAAGGCCAAGGACGACGCGGAAATGCGCGAAGTGCTGGAGGAATACCAGTCCTCTTCGGCTTCCAGCGGCACCACCCAGCTGGGCGCACTGCTGCGTGCACAGCTGAACGGCAACAAGTCCGAGTAATCGGCCTTAGGCTGTTCGTTGTTTCCTGGACGGCCCGGGCCTTGCCCGGGCCGTTTCAGGCTGAGATACCCCTGATGTGAGCCGGTAATGACCAAATCCGAACTGATCGAAATCCTTGCGCGCCGCCAGGCGCACCTGAAGGCCGATGATGTCGATCTGGCGGTGAAGTCGTTGCTGGAAATGATGGGCGGATCGCTGTCCGCCGGGGATCGCATCGAAATCCGTGGTTTTGGCAGCTTCTCGCTGCACTATCGGCCGCCGCGCCTGGGTCGCAACCCGAAGACCGGCGAGTCGGTTGCCCTGCCGGGCAAGCACGTCCCACATTTCAAGCCGGGCAAGGAACTGCGCGAGCGTGTCAGCAGTGTGCTGCCGCTGGACACCGATCCGGCCTGAGCCTCCCGTCGCGCCACCGCGTGCGAATCCAGCCGCGAGTCGGATAAGCTACGGACTCCTGCCACTGGAGCTGTCGCATGAAGGTTTTTCGTCTGCTGGTCCTGCTGGCGGTACTCATTGTTGGGTTGATCATCGGTGCCA
This sequence comes from Stenotrophomonas sp. A3_2, assembly GCF_036624925.1. Classification (NCBI taxonomy): domain Bacteria; kingdom Pseudomonadati; phylum Pseudomonadota; class Gammaproteobacteria; order Lysobacterales; family Lysobacteraceae; genus Stenotrophomonas; species Stenotrophomonas sp. A3_2. The sequence goes on along the minus strand of NZ_JAZKVY010000219.1, from coordinate 5,819 downwards.
TGAACATGGACGAGATGACCATCAACCTGCTGTTCACCCAGCTCAAGACCTCGGTCGGCGTGGCCATCATTGCCGCGTTGCTGATCGGCGTCATCGTTGGCGCTGGCCTGGTGCTGGTGAGCGTGGTCATTCCGCTCTACAGCCAGCTGCGCCGCGCCAACAAGTCCGCTGCCGCCACGCCGGCACCGGTTGCCTCCCCTCAATCTTTTGATGGACGCTGATCGAAGATGGATTTCGTCACCGAGTGGTTCTGGTTCTTCCTGTTCGTTCCGCTGGCCGCACTGGCCGGGTGGGTGATCGGACGGCGTGGTGGTCAACGCCACGGTGACAACCAGGTCAGCCGCCTGTCCAGCACCTACTTCCGTGGCCTGAACTACCTGCTCAACGAGCAGCCGGACAAGGCCATCGAGCTGTTCCTGCACATCGCCGAGCTGGACAAGGAAACCTTCGAGACCCAGGTCGCGCTGGGCCACCTGTTCCGCCGCCGCGGCGAAGTCGATCGCGCCATCCGCCTGCACCAGGGCCTGGTCAACCGGCACGACCTCAGCGATGCGCAACGCGTGCAGGCGCTGCTGGCGCTGGGCGAGGACTACATGAAGTCCGGCCTGCTGGACCGTGCCGAGACCGTGTTCACCGAACTGGCGCAGCTGGACCAGCGTGCCCCGCAGGCACTCAAGCACCTGATCGGCATCTACCAGGCCGAGCGTGACTGGGAAAAGGCGATCGACAACGCGACCCGTTTCGAGGACGTTACCGGCGAGCCGATGGGCAAGCTGATCGGGCAGTTCGAGTGCGAACTGGCCGAACGCTTCCGCGGTGCCGGCAAGCTGGAAGAGGCGAGGGCGGCGATCGCCCGGGCCTACCAGGCCGATGCGATGTCGGTGCGTGCCGGCATCATCGAAGGGCGCCTGGAAACCGACGCGGGCAATCCGGAAGCGGCCGTACGCGCGTTCGAGCGTGCTGCGCGCAATGATCCGGAGTACCTGCCGGAGCTGCTGCCGGCGCTGATGCAGAACTACCGCAAGGTGGGTGATCTGGCAGGCGCGCGCGCTTTCCTGTCGGAGATGACCGAACATTACCGTGGCATTGCCCCGGTGCTGGCGCTGACCCGCCTGATGGAAGAGCAGGAGGGCGTGGCCCCGGCCCGTGCCTACCTGGGCCGCCAGCTCAAGGACCGCCCGTCGGTGCGTGGCGAGTCCGCGCTGATCGACCTGACCCTTGCTGAAGGCGCTGATTCCACGGCGACCCTGCACGACCTCAAGCACATCACCGACCAGTTGCTGGTACGCAACCCGGCCTATCGCTGCACCCGCTGTGGTTTCGGGGCGCGCACCCATCACTGGCAGTGCCCGAGCTGCAAGGAGTGGGGTACGGTCAAGCCGCTGTTGAATTACGCGGTGCTCTGATCCATGCCGTGGCTCGTGATGGGCGCGCTGCTGGGCCTGGCCCTGCTGAGTGCGGCGCTGACCTGGGCGGCGCGGGGCTATGCGCTGCGCCGGCAACTGTTTGACCAGCCGGGCGAGCGCCGCAGTCACAGCGTAGCGACCCCTCGAGGTGGCGGCATCGCCATCGTCATCAGCCTGCTGGTGACCGCCGGTGTTGCCATGTGGGCCTGGCCCGCAGCGCTTCCGAGCCTGCTCGTGGCCGCCCTTGGCCTGGCGCTGGTGGCGGGTATCGGCTGGTGGGATGACCATCGGCCGCTTCCGGCCATGCGCCGCCTGATGGTGCATTTCATCGCCGCCGCGCTGCTGGCCGCGCTGGTCAGGGTGCATGGTGGCAGCTGGCTGCTGGCCGTGTTGGTCCTGCTGTTCACTGCCTCTCTGATCAACATCTGGAATTTCATGGATGGGATCAACGGCATCGCGGCCAGCCAGGCCGTTGTGGTGGCCCTGGGGCTGGCGCCGTTGCTGCCCTGGCCGTACTCGCTGGCGGCCATCGCGTTGGGCCTGGCGTGCCTGGGCTTCCTGCCGTTCAACTTCCCACGGGCCCGGATCTTCATGGGCGATGTCGGAAGTGGCGCGCTGGGTTATGCGGTTGCGGCGGTGCTGGCACTGGCCAGTGTCAAGACCGACATCAACTGGATACTGCTGCTTGTGTCGGCATCGCCGTTCCTTGTGGACGCGGGCTTCACACTGCTGGCGCGCATCATTTCAGGACAACGCTGGATGGAACCCCATACCCAGCATGTCTACCAGCGCGCGGTGCAGGCAGGAGCCAGTCACGCCCGGGTAACAGGGATGTACTTTGCTTTGGGCCTGTTCAGTATTACAGTGCTTAATGTCTGCTCCAACTTGCAGCCGAGGTGGGAGGCTGCCGTGGCGATCGCGTGGTTCATTGCGCTGAGCGTCCTCTGGCTCCTCCTGCGCAATGGATTGCGCCACCGAAAAGGAAATACCTGACTTATGGCTTCACCCTGGCGGGACAGAATCCTCGGCCTGATGCCGCGTTCGGCCATCGTCTGCCACGACCTGTTCATGGTCTGGGCATGCTGGCAGCTGCTGCACGCAGGGCGGTACTCGATCCTGGCCAACGCCCCCGAGCTCCCTCTCTGGAACGTCGACACCACGCTGGTGCTGCTGCTGCAGGGCCTGGTGTTCTGGCGCGTGGGCCTCTATCGGGGGCTGTGGCGGTTCGCCAGCGTCAGCGACCTGCTGAACATCTTCAAGGCCAGCTTCATCGGCATGGTGGCCATCGTGCTGGTGCTGATGTGGAAGCGCTTCGATGGCGTGCCGATGTCGGTGCTGGTGATCTATCCGTTCGCGCTGTCGGCGCTGCTGGGCGCGCCGCGCCTGCTGTACCGGGCCTGGAAGGACTACCAGGCGCTGCAGTCGGACTCATCCGCGCGTCGCGTGCTGATCCTGGGTGCCGGCCAGGCCGCCGAGACCTTGGTCCGTGACCTGCGCCGTTCAGGCAATTTCGAGCCGGTCGGCCTGCTGGACGATGCGCCGCACCTGCGCGGTGCCAAGCTGCAGGGCCTGCCGATCCTCGGCACCCTGGACGATGCGCCGACCGTGGTCCGTGAGACGGCGGCCAAGCTGCTGGTGATCGCCATCCCCTCGCTGGACGCCGCAGGCATGCAGCGGATCGTGGCCATCTGCGAAAGCACCGGCGTGCCGTTCCGCACCGTGCCCAAGCTCAGCGACATCCTGCAGGGCCAGTCGCTGCCGGGGCAGTTGAAGGAAGTGGCGATCGAGGATCTGCTCGGCCGCAAGCCGATCATGCCGGACTGGAACCTGATCCGTGGCTGGTTGGGCGGGCGTACGGTGATGGTCACCGGCGCTGGCGGCTCGATCGGCTCCGAGCTGTGCCGCCAGTGCGCGCGTCACGGTGCCGGTCGCATCATCCTGCTCGAGATCAGCGAGCTGCTGTTGCTGACCATCGAGGGTGAGCTGCGACGCAGCTTCCCGGACGTCGAGGTTGAAGCAGTGCTGGGCGATTGCGGCGACCCGGCGGTGATCCGCCATGCGCTGTCGCTGCATCCCGTCGACACCGCCTTCCATGCCGCCGCCTACAAGCATGTACCGGTGCTGGAGCGGCAGCTGCGCGAGGCGGTGCGCAACAACATCCTGGCTACAGAGAACGTGGCGCGCGCCTGCCTGGAAGCGCGCGTCGAGCACTTCGTGTTCATTTCCACCGACAAGGCCGTCGACCCGGTCAATGCGCTGGGCGCCAGCAAGCGCTATGCGGAAATGATCTGCCAGAGCCTGGACCAGAAGTCCACGCATACCCGTTTCGTCACGGTGCGCTTCGGCAACGTGCTGGCCTCGGCCGGCAGCGTGGTGCCACTGTTCCGCGAACAGATCCTGCGGGGTGGGCCGGTGACCGTCACCGACCCGGAAGTCAGCCGCTACTTCATGACCATCCCGGAGGCCTGCCAGCTGATCCTGCAGGCCGCCGCCTCGGCGTCGCACGGTGCGATCTATACCCTCGACATGGGCGAGCCGGTGCCGATCCGCGTACTGGCCGAGCAGATGATCCGCCTGGCCGGCAAGCAGCCGTACAAGGACATTCCGATCATCTACACCGGGCTGCGTCCGGGCGAGAAGCTGCACGAGACGCTGTTCTATTCGGACGAGGACTATCGTTCCACCGCGCACCCGAAGATTCTCGAGGCCGGTGTGCGCGCGTTCTCACGTGACCTGGTGCTGGGCAATGTTCCGCGCCTGCGCGATGCCGTGGCTGGTTACGACACCACCAGCATCCAGGAGATCCTGTTCGCGACAATGCCGGAGTTCTCGCCAATCGAACAGGATGCTTACATTTCATCCGCTAAAGTCGTGCCCTTTCCGGCACGTGAGGCCAACAGGCACCAATGAGCAAGCGAATTCGCAAGGCAGTTTTTCCAGTGGCAGGGCTCGGGACACGCTTCTTGCCGGCAACCAAGACGGTTCCGAAGGAAATGTTGCCGATCATTGATCGTCCGCTGATCCAGTACGCGGTCGATGAGGCAATCGAAGCTGGTTGCGACACGCTGGTGTTCATCACCAACCGCTACAAGCATGCCGTGGCCGACTACTTCGACAAGGCTTACGAGCTGGAGCAGAAGCTCGAGCGCGCCGGCAAGCAGGAACAGCTGGAGATGATCCGCCACGTGCTTCCCAATGGCGTGCGCGCGATTTTCGTGACCCAGGCCGAAGCACTGGGCCTGGGCCATGCAGTGCTGTGCGCCAAGGCCGTGATCGGTGACGAGCCGTTTGCAGTGCTGCTGCCGGACGACCTGATCTGGAACCGCGGCGACGGCGCGCTGAAGCAGATGGCCGATCTGAACGAAGCCAGTGGCGCCAGCGTCATCGCCGTTGAAGATGTGCCGCACGACAAGACCGCCAGCTATGGCATCGTCGCAACCGAGGCCTTCGATGGCCGCAAGGGCCGCATTTCGCAGATCGTGGAGAAGCCGAAGCCGGAGGACGCGCCGAGCGACCTGGCCGTGGTCGGCCGCTACGTGCTGAGCCCGAAGATCTTCGAGCTGCTGGAAAATACCGGCAGCGGCGCCGGCGGTGAGATCCAGCTGACCGACGCGATCGCGCAGCTGCTGAAGACCGAAGAGGTTGATGCCTATCGTTTCGAGGGCACCCGCTTCGACTGCGGCACGCATCTGGGGCTGGTGGAGGCGACGATCCGTTTCGCGCTGGACAACCCGAAGCTGGCCGGCCCTGCGCGGGAGAAGCTGACGGCGATGTTGGCGGAATAAGGTTTATCAAGCGCTCCGTCAGCGCCTTGATTGATACGTGATGGGCGGGACGGGTGGGCCTTTGCAGGACACGCGGTAAACCCGTCCATGGGGGCTCGGTCGCCGCATCCATGCGGCGAACGGTCCTGCAAAGGCCCACCCGCCCCGCCTGTCAGGTTTCCTGCTGGCGCGGACGGGAAGGGCGGAATCAAGGGCAAGAGCAAAAGCAAAAAGGCAGCCGATGGCTGCCTTTTTTGTTTCCGCGAGCGTCGAGTCGGGGTCGGATCCCTTTGCGCAGCAAAGGGCTCTGACCCCAGACTTTGACCCTGCCTTTGCTCACCCCTCCGCCGCGCGAAATGTTGGGTGGCGCGGGTGGGTGAGGCTGACCGGGACTGTCAGCGGCATGGGCCAGGCGCATGCGCATGGCGGGTTGGGCAGGACGCCCAACCCCGGCCTTGCTGCGTGCGCAGGATTGCGCACGCTAGCAAGCCGCTGCCAAGCCCCCAGGGTGAAGTGACCCCCGGGAGTTGGACGCCAGATCCAACCCCGAGGGATACATGAACAGATATGACGCTCGTTTCAAACTGCAGGTTGCCAAAGAGGCCTGCAAGACCTCCACATCAGTCAAAGCCGTTGCTCGTCGCCACAG
>NZ_JAZKVY010000218.1:0-41089 GCF_036624925.1 Stenotrophomonas sp. A3_2 | reverse complement strand
TGCTGGATGGTGGGGCCGCGGGGGCCGCCGCCCGCCGCCCGCGGGCCCCGCGCCGGGCGGGGGGGGGGGGCCCCGCCGCTACCCGATAACTGAAAACGCCGCCCTGGGGCGGCGTTTTCCGTTCTGCTTACTTGCCGCCCAACCGCTCCCACAGGAAGCTGTAGGCCAGCGCCGACATGTGTGCGGCCTGCGCGTTGTTGGCGGCGCCGCCGTGGCCACCTTCGATGTTCTCGTAGTAGGTCACGTCCTTGCCGGCGTCGATCATCTTCGCCGCCATCTTGCGGGCATGGCCCGGATGCACGCGGTCATCGCGGGTGGAGGTGGTGAACAGCACCGGCGGGTACTTCTTCTTCGCATCGAACAGGTGGTACGGCGAGAAGGTCTTGATGAACTCCCAGTCGCTGGTATCCGGGTTGCCGTACTCGGCCATCCACGATGCGCCTGCCAGCAGGTGGTTGTAGCGCTTCATGTCCAGCAGCGGCACCTGCACCACCACCGCACCGAACAGCTCCGGGTACTGGGTCAGCATGTTGCCGGTCAGCAGGCCACCATTGCTGCCGCCCTGCACGCCCAGGTGCCTGGCGCTGGTGATCTTGCGCTTGACCAGATCGCGCGCCACCGCGGCCATGTCTTCATAGGCCTTGTGGCGGTTCTGCTTCAGTGCCGCCTGGTGCCAGCGCGGCCCATACTCGCCACCGCCACGGATGTTGGCGACCACGTACACGCCGCCCTTTTCCAGCCAGGCGCGGCCCATGCCACCGGAATAGCTCGGGGTCAGCGAGATCTCGAAGCCACCGTAGCCGTACAGCAGGGTCGGATTGGAACCGTCCAGCTTCATCGCCCGATCGTGCACAACGAAGTACGGCACGCGGGTGCCATCCTTGCTGGTGGCGAAGTGCTGCTCGATCACCTTGCCCTTGGCATCGAAGAAGGCCGGCATGGTCTTCAGCGTTTCCGGGGCCTGGCCGATCTCGGCCAGCGCCAGCGTGGTCGGGGTCAGATAGTCGGTGGCCGTCAGCCACACCGCGTCGCTGTCATTGCTGTCGACCGCAGCCACGCCCAGCGTGCCGAAAGCCGGTGCACCAACGAAGCGGCTGGTCTGCCAGCCATTGGCGCCCGGCGTCAGCACCGACAGGCGGTTCTTGACGTCGTCCAGCACGTTCAGCACCAGATGGTTCCTGGTCCAGGTGGCGCTGGCCAGCGAGGTGGTCGCGGTCGGGGTGAACAGCACGTCGAACTCGCGCTTGCCGGCCAGGAAGTCATCCAGCTTGGTGGCCAGCAACGAACCGGACGCATAGGTCTTGCCCCCGACAGTCCACGGATCACGCAGCTCCAGGGTCAGCCATTGCTTGTGCAGGCCCTTCTCGGCCGAATTCGGCGCGTCGATCTTGGTCAGCGTGCCATCGTCACCGCGCAGGTAGATCTCGTTGTTGTAGAAGGCGAGCGTGCGGCTGACCAGGTTGCGTTCGAAGCCCGGAGTGTCATCGTGCGTCGCCGCGATGTACATGTCTTCCGGCTTGCCTTCGTACACCGTCGTGGCCGAGGCCATCGGAGTGCCACGCTTCCACAGCTTGGCCACGCGCGGGTAGCCGGAGGTGGTCATCGAGCCGGCACCGAAGTCGGTGTAGACGAACACGGTATCGCGGTCGATCCAGTTGAGGCCGCCCTTCGACTCCGGACGGAAGAAGCCATCCTTGATCCAGGTCTTGTTGGCCAGGTCGAATTCGCGGGTGACGTCGGCATCGGCGCCGCCGCGCGACAACGCGATCAGGCAACGGCTGTAGTCCGGGCGCAGGCAATCGGCGCCGTGCCAGACCCAGTTCTCACCCTCGGCCTTGTTCAGTGCATCCAGGTCGAGCACGGTTTCCCACTGCGGCGAGGCCTTGCGGTATTCGGCCAGGGTGGTGCGTCGCCACAGGCCACGCTCGTGCTGCTGGTCCTTCCAGAAGTTGTAGTAGTAGTCGCCGATCTTCTGCACGGCGGGAATCTTGGCATCGGAGTCGAGCACCTCGCGGATGCTGGCTTCCATCTGCTTGAATGCCGGGGTCTGCGCAAGGCGCGCCTCGGACTTGGCGTTCTGTTCCTTGACCCAGGCCAGCGGCTTGTCGCCGGTTACGTCTTCGAGCCAGGCGTAACGGTCGGTGTCTTCAGCGGCCACGGCGGTCCCCACCGAGGCAGCGGTCATCATGCCAGCCAACAGGCAGGCGGAAGCGAATCGTGACATTGCAGCTCCAGGCAGTCATAAGCCTTGGAACGCTAGCATGGATCACCGCTGTCGCCCCCGTGTCGAAGGTCAGGCCGCGGCGGTGGCGCCGCGACGGCGGCGGGCCGCACCGCCACCGCGTCGGTCCGCCTGTCCACCGGTGTGACGCGCCCGCCGCAGCCACGACAGGCGAGGCAACGGGAAGCGCAGCAGCGCCCACCAGGCCACCAGCGGCATGCCCACCAGCCACATCGGCAACCAGCCCAGCCACGCGCTGCTACCACGCGCGGCCGGCCAGACCAGGACCAGTGCCACACCGGCCAGGGCCAACTGCCGCACGCTGCGCAGCAGGCGCGGGTCGGCACGTTCAAGGCTGACGCGTTCAGCTGCAGGGCGACGGACGGAACGTGCGTTCATGGGGCTTCTCCGGTAGACAGTGCAACACAGCTTGGTCAATGCCCTTCTCAAAGGCTGCGACACCATTGACGGATCGCGCACGCTCAGTCGACCATGCTCACGCAAAGCCCTCCTGAGCCCGCTCCCGCATGACTTCGATCCGCCCGCTCTGCGCCATGCTCTTGGCCCTGTCCCTGGCGGGCCCCGCCGTGGCCGCCAGCGAGCCGCCATCGCCCCGTGCCAGCGCCCCACGCGTCGCCGACCCGGATGCGCCGATCGACCTGAAGCGCTTCATGGGTACCTGGTACGTGATTGGCCGCGTGCCGAACTTCGTCGAGCGCGGCCATGTGGCCAGCGTCAACGAGTACGAACTGCGCGACGCGCACAAGGTCGGCATCACCTACCGCTATCGTGATGGCTTCGGCGAACCCCTGCAGGAGATCCGCGCACGCGCCAGTGTCGACCCGGACAGCGGCAATCACGGCTGGCGCACCTGGTTCTATCGCGTGGTGCCCACCCATTCACGGGTGCTGGAAGTAGCACCGGATTATTCCTGGGCACTGATCGGCTACCCGGGCCGCGAGATGGCCTGGATCTTCTCGCGCACACCGGACATGGACAAGGGCCTCTACAAGGAACTGGCCGAGCGCCTGCGTGACGAATACGGGGTGAACACCGACAAGCTCAAGCGTGTGCCACAGCGCCCGGAGCAGGTCGGCAAGCTGGGTTACGAAGTACCCAACGTGCGTTGAGAGAGCGCCGGGCGCAGATGTAGTGCCGGCCGCTGGCCGGCAGCTCCGGCACACCTGGAGCAGCGCATCGTTGCCGGCCAGCGGCCGGCACTATCTGAGGCGGGCTACTTGCGGGTGTAGTGCGCGACCAGGCGGTCGCCGAGCATCTGCAGCAGCTGCACCAGGATCAGCAGCACCACCACGGTAACCAGGGCCACGTCGGTGCGGTTGCGCTGGTAGCCTTCGCGCAGCGCCAGGTCGCCCAGGCCGCCGGAACCGATCGCGCCGCCCATGGCAGTGAAGCCAACCAGAGCAACGGTAGTGACCGTGGCGGCGGCAATCAGGCCCGGCCGCGCCTCGGGAAGCAGCACCCGGGTGACCAGTTGCCAGGTGGTGGCACCCATCGACTGCGCGGCCTCGACCACGCCGCGGTCCACTTCGCGCAGCGCGGTTTCCACCAGGCGCGCGTAGAACGGCGCCGCACCGATGACCAGCGCCGGCAACGTGCCGAGCACGCCGATCGACTGGCCCATCAACCACAGCGACACCGGGATCAACACCACCATCAGGATGATGAAGGGTACCGAACGCAGCAGGTTCACCACGATCGCCAGCGCGCCATAGACCAGTGGCCGGCGTTTCATCTGCGGCGCGCCGAACACGTACAGCAGCACGCCCATCGGCAGGCCGATGGCCAGGGTAAGCGGCAGCGAGCCGGCCATCATCAGCAGCGTCTCGAGGGTGGCCTTGCCGATATCCACCCACTTGTCCGCATCCAGGTGGCGGAAGAAGCCGCCGGCAGTAGCGATGATCATCGACGCAGTTCCTCAACGTGCACGCCGGCGGCCACGAACGCGGCCTGCGCGGCGGACTGGTCACCGCCCACCAGGGCGACGACCAGCTGGCCATACGGGGTGTCCTTGATCCGGTCGATACGGCCGGACAGGATGTTGTAGTCGACCCCGGTCTGCCGCGCGACGCTGCCGAGCAGGGGTTCGTAGGTGTCGCCACCGAGGAACGTCAGCCGCACGATGCGGCCACCGACGGCATCGAAATCGCGATGCAGCGCACCTTCGTCCATGTGCTCCGATTCGCTGACGAAACGGCGCGTGGTCGGATGCTGTGGATGCAGGAACACCCGGGTGACCGGCCCGGTCTCGACCATCTGGCCGGCGTCGAGCACGGCGACGCGGTCGCAGACGCGGCGGATCACGTCCATCTCGTGGGTGATCAGTACGATGGTCAGGCCCAGCTCGCGATTGATCTTCGACAGCAGCGACAGCACCGATGCCGTGGTCTGCGGATCGAGCGCACTGGTGGCCTCGTCGCACAACAGGATCTGCGGACGCGTTGCAAGTGCGCGGGCAATGCCGACGCGCTGCTTCTGGCCACCGGACAGCTGCGCCGGATACTTCTGCGCATGCGCTTCCAGGCCAACGGTCTGCAGCAGCTCGACCACGCGTGCGTCGATCTCCGCCTTCGGCGTGCCGGCCAGCTCCAGCGGGAAGGCGACGTTGCCGGCCACCGTGCGCGAAGACAGCAGGTTGAAGTGCTGGAAGATCATGCCGATGCGCCGGCGCAGCGCGCGCAGGCCGTCCGCGTCCAGTGCGGTGACATCCTCGCCACCGATCAGCAGACGCCCACCACTGGGTTCTTCCAGGCGGTTGATCATGCGGATCAGCGTCGACTTGCCGGCGCCGGAATGGCCGATGATGCCGAATACCTCACCGGCCTCGATGGTCAGGTCCAGCGGCTGCAGCGCGCTCACTGCGCGGCCGGCAACGGCATAGGATTTGTGCAGGCGCTGGAACTCGATCACGGGCGTGGCTCACCGGCTGGGTGACGGAAGGGGGCGTGCAGCCTACCAGCGCAGGCGGTCGCGCGCCCGCGCCATGGGCCAGAATGTTATTCCTTTTGGTTCTAAGCCGCTGCCCACGGTAGCGCCGGCCGCTGGCCGGCACCTGCAGCGGTCCCTCCGGCGCGAGGGGTTGCCGGCCGCCGGCCGGCCCTACCCCGGCTCAGGGGTGGTCCAACGGCTTCGGCGGCTCCTGCCGGTTCACCCGCTCGCGATGCAGCAGGTACAGGCCGGACGCAACGATGATCGCCGCCCCCACCCAGGTATAGCCATCGGGCAGCTGGCCCCAGAACGCCAGGTCCCAGCCGATCACCCAGACCAGCCCGCTGTACTCCAGCGGCGCGATCATCGAGGCCTCGCCCAGCTGGAAGGCCCTGGTCAGGGCGATCTGGCCCAGCGCTCCGGCCAGGCCCATGCCGCCGATCAGCGGCGCATGTGCCAGTTGCAGTGGCACCCAGCCGGGTAGGGCCAGCAGGCCGGCACCGATGGCCATGATCACCAGGAACCAGACCACCATCGACTGCGAGGTATCGGTGCGGGTCAGCAGGCTGACCGTGATCGCGGCTACGGCATAGGCGGTGGCCGCGGCCAGCACCATCAGCCCAGGCACCGAAATGAAGCCGTCCACGCCCGGCCGCAGCACGACCAGCACGCCGACCAGGCCGATGCCGATGGCTACCCAGCGCCGCGGCCCGACCCGTTCGCCCAGCAGCGGCACCGACAGCGCAGCGATCAGCAGCGGGGCGACGAAATAGATGGTGTAGGCAGTGGACAGCGGCAGGTCGCGCAGGGCGAACACGAAGCAGCCGATCATCGCCATGCCCAGCGCACCACGCAGCAGGTGCAGCCCCCAGCGGCGCGGCACCAGTGAACGCGGCCCGGCGCTGGCCAGCACCCAGACCAGCACGAACGGCAACGAGGCCGCGCCGCGCAGGAAGGTCACTTCCAGGGTGGGGTAGCTGGCCGACAGCTGCTTCATGCCGGCGTCCATCAGCGAGAAGCAGGCGACCGCAGCGACCATCCAGGCCACTGCGCGCGAAGGGGAGCGTTGCACGTTCATGGCCCATTATCGCCCGGTCGTCGCTTTCTGTAGAGCCGAGCCCACGCTCGGCTGCTCTTCACAAAGCAGCCGAACGTGGGCTCGGCGCTACAAAGGGCGGGCATAGGGCCCTCGCGATAGAATGGCTGCCACTGAATCCTGCGGAGCATCGCCATGCCTTCCTTCGACGTCGTGTCCGAAGTCGACACCCACGAACTGACCAACGCCATCGACCAGGCCAACCGCGAACTGGCCACCCGCTTCGATTTCAAGGGCGTGGATGCCAAGTTCGAGCGCGATGGCGATGTGATCAACCAGTTCGCGCCGACCGAGTTCCAGCTCAAGCAGATGAACGACATCCTGCGTGCACGCCTGGCCGCGCGCGGCATCGATGTGCTCAGCCTCGAATTCGGCGACATCGAGACCAACCTGGCCCAGGCCCGGCAGAAGATCACCGTCAAGCAGGGCATCGAGCAGAAGGTCGCCAAGAAGATCGCCGCTGCGCTGAAGGAGGCCAAGCTGAAGGTTGAAAGCCAGATCAATGGCGACAAGCTGCGCGTGCAGGGCAAGAAGCGCGATGACCTGCAGGACGCCATCGCCGTGCTCAAGGCCGGCAAGTTCGAGCTGCCGCTGCAGTTCAACAATTTCCGCGATTGATCTGGCCGCCGGGCATGGCCCGCCGCCGGCACCTGCGGTACGACGGCGCGTTGCAAGCGACGCGCCTACAATGTCCGCCCCGCCAGCCGACGTGCCCGCCATGACCGACGCCCAACTGCCCACCGAGGACCCGATCGCCGCCACCCGCCTGTGGCTGGAACGCATCGTCATCGGCCTGAACCTGTGCCCGTTCGCCAAGGCGGTGTATGTGAAGGACCAGGTCCGCATCGTGCTCAGCGATGCGACCACCACGGAAGCCCTGGTTGAGCAGCTGGCCGAGGAACTGGTCCTGCTGCGCGATACGCCGGCCGAGCAGATCGATACCACGCTGATCGTGCATCCGCAGGTGCTGACCGATTTCCTCGACTACAACGACTTCCTCGACAACGCCGATGCGGCGATCGAAGCGCTGGACCTGCAGGGCATCCTGCAGGTGGCCAGCTTCCATCCGGACTACCAGTTCGAAGGCGTGGCGCCGGGCGATGCCAGCAACTATACCAACCGTGCGCCCTTCCCCACCCTGCACCTGCTGCGCGAAGACAGCGTGGCGCGCGCGGTGGACGCGTTCCCTGATCCGGACGTGATCGTCGAGCGCAACATCCAGACCTTGGACCGTATCGGCGTGGACGGCTGGCATCGCCGCCTGCGTGGCGAAGACCTGTCGTGAGCACGGTGCCGCCGATTGCCGCTTGGCCGGCCGCGCCGCTGTCGGGCAAGGTGGTGCTGGTCACCGGCGGCGCCAACGGCATCGGCCGTGGCATCGCCCAGTGCGTGCTCGGTGCAGGTGGCCGCGTGTTGATCGGCGACCTGGACGTGGAAGCCGGCCAGGCCTGCCTGCGCGAGTGGCAACGCGGTGAGGACGCCGCATTCCAGCACCTGGACATTACCGACGAAGCCAGTGTGCGCGACTTCATTGCCACGGCCCTGCAGCGTTTTGGTCGCATCGACGGGCTGGTCAACAACGCGGGCATCGCCGGTGCGCACGGCTCGCGGCTGCAGGACATGGACTGGGATGAATGGCAGCGCCGCCTGTCGTCGCTGCACGGCGCTTTCCTGTGCAGCAAGCACGCGTTGCCGGCGCTGACAGCCAGCGCCGCCGGCGCCATCATCAACATCGCCTCGACCCGCGCCTGGCAATCCGAAGCGCACAGCGAGGCCTATGCGGCGGCCAAGGGTGGCCTGGTGGCCTTCACCCATGCGCTGGCGATCAGCGCCGGCCCGGCGGTGCGGGTGAACAGCATCAGCCCGGGCTGGATCGGCACCAGCGAGTGGCAGGCACCCTCACGGCGACACGAGCCGGAGTACTCGGCCATCGACCACGCACAGCATCCGGTCGGCCGGGTCGGCCACCCCGAGGACATCGGCGCGCTCGCGGTATACCTGCTGTCGTCGCTGTCCGGCTTCAGCACCGGCCAGGATTTCATCGTCGACGGCGGCATGACCCGGAAGATGATCTACGCCGAATGACCCGCCACCGGTAGTGCCGGCCGCTGGCCGGCATTCCGGTAGATCCACGCCATGCGTGGATGGCGGTGAAGTGCCAACCAAGGTTGGCACCCACCGCCATGGATTACGCCATGCCCGAGTGGCGAAGCAGCGCATCGATCTGCGGAGCACGGCCGCGGAAGGCCTTGAAGTTGTCCGCCGCCGGGCGGCTGCCACCGCGCGACAGGATCTCATCACGGAAGCGTGCACCGGTTTCAGCCAGTGCCTGCGGCGCTTCCTCGAAAGCGGCATAGGCGTCGGCGCTGAGCACCTCGGCCCACTTGTAGCTGTAGTAACCCGCGGCGTAACCGCCCGCAAAGATGTGGCTGAACTGGTGCGGGAAGCGGTTCCAGGCCGGCGGGTGGTTCACCGCCACTTCCGCGCGCACGCGGTCCAACAGTGCCAGCACGCTGTCCTGCGCTGGTTCGAACTGGCTGTGCAGCAGCATGTCGAACAGGCCGAACTCCAGCTGGCGGACGGTGGCCATGCCGCTGTGGAAGTTGCGCGCGGCCAGCATGCGCTCGTACAGCGCGCGCGGCAGCGGCTCGCCGCTGTCCACGTGCGCGGTCATCGCCTGCAGGTGGTCCCATTCCCAGCAGAAGTTCTCCATGAACTGGCTGGGCAGCTCAACCGCATCCCATTCCACGCCGTTGATGCCGGCCACGCCCAGTTCGCCGATGCGGGTCAGCAGCTGGTGCAGTCCGTGGCCCATCTCATGGAACAGCGTGGTCACTTCGTTGTGGCTGAAGGTGGCCGGTTTGCCGTTGGCACCCCGGCCGAAGTTGCACACCAGGTAGACCAGCGGCGTCTGCACGCTGCCGTCGGCGCGCACGCGACGGTTGCGGCAATCATCCATCCACGCCCCGCCGCGCTTGCCCTCGCGTGCGTACAGGTCCAGGTAGAACTGGCCGACCAGCGCGCCCTGCGCATCGACCAGGCGGAAGAAGCGCACGTCTTCGTGCCAGACCGGCGCGCTGTCCTCCTGCACATGCAGGCCATACAGCTGCTCGATCACCGAGAACAGGCCGCCCAGCACCTTCGGCTCGGTGAAATACTGCTTCACCTCCTGCTCGGAATAGCTGTAACGCGCCTGCTTCAGGCGATCGGCGGCGAACGCCAGGTCCCAGGCCTGCAGCTGCTCGATACCCAGTTGCTCGCGCGCGAACTGCTCCAGCTCGGCACGGTCCTTGGCCGCGAACGGTTTGGCGCGCGAGGCCAGGTCACGCAGGAAACCGAGCACTTCGGCCGGGTCCTGCGCCATCTTGGTCGCCACCGAGTAATGGCCGTACGAATCGAAGCCGAGCAACGCAGCCAGTTCGGCGCGCAGGGCCAGGATGCGGTCGATGTTGCCGCTGTTGTCCAGTGCGTCATCGCCGAATTCGGACGCACGCTGGGCGCTGGCGCGGTACAGGATCTCGCGCAGGTCGCGGTCCTCGCCCCAGGTCTGCACTGGCAAGTAGCACGGCATCTGCAGGGTCAGTTTCCAGCCGGCCTTGCCGTCCTTTCGGGCTGCGGCATGCGCGGTGGCCTTCACGTCTTCCGGCAGGCCCTTCAGCCGCGCTTCGTCTTCGATGATCAGCGACCAGGCATCGGTAGCGTCGAGCACGTTCTGCGAGAACTTCGCCGACAGCGCCGACAGTTCTTCCTTGATCGCAGCAAAACGCTGCTGGGCCTCGGGCGCCAGCTCGGCGCCGCCCAGGCGGAAGTCGCGCAGGGTGTTGTCCAGCACCTTGCGCTGGGCTTCATCGAAATGCGCCGCCTCCGGGCTGGCGGCCAGCGCCTGGTACTGCCGATACAGCGCCAGGTTCTGCCCCAGCGCACTGGCGAAGCGGGTCACCCGCGGCAGGTTGCTGTTGTAGGCCTCGCGCAGTTCCGGGGTGTTGACCACGCCCTGCAGGTGGCCGACCAGGCCCCAGGCGCGCCACAGTCGCTCGGTCGCGTCGTCCAACGGGGTGACGAAGGTCTCCCAACGCACCGGCTGCACCTGCTCGGCCGCGCTGACGGCGGCTTCGGCCTCGGCCAGCAGCACATCCAGCGCCGGCGCGACGTGCTCGGGGCGGATCGCCTCGAAGCGCGGCAGGCCGGAAAAATCGAGCAGGGGGTTGGCAACGGTCACGGCAGATCTCCAGGATACGGGCCCGGCACCCGGGCAGCCCTCCAGATATGGCGCTGCCGGGCGCGGCTGACAAGGGGGCACGGCATTCACATCGGCCTTACGCGCGCCCCCCGAAGCTCTGGATGCGGGGGAGTCCGCAGCGGCACGTACCGAACGAGGCCCCACATGGAAGGTCTGGCTGCAGTTGCATCCGCCTCACCGGCGCGGTCGCTGGCACTGTCTGCCAGCGCGGCCGAACTGGCCTGGATCGCCGCGCTGTGCGATGCCGGCGACGACGCCCCGCGCCACCTGCAGCAGTTGCAGGCGGTGCTGCAGCAGGGCGGCACGTTCAATGAAAGCCAGGAGTGGTACCCGTTCGAAGTGGTCGAGCGCGGCGCCAGCCAGCTGCAGCTGGGCCATGAGCGCGAGTTCGTGATCTGCGTGCTGCTGTGGTTGCAGGCATTGGCCCAGGGCCGCGCCAGCATCCTGGATCCCACCCTGCACCTGGATGACCGCGCGATGGACATCGAGGCCTTGCCCGATGCACTGCGCGACGCGGTGCTCGACGCCTTCACCGCAGCGGGTTACTGAGACACCGTCGCGGACGCCGACATGGCCCGGCGACAACGTCGGCCGTCCTACAACGCTTCCAGGCTGCACCACGGCAATTCGGGCAGTCCCTGCCCGGCCACCGCAGCGGCCAGCTGTGCGTCGGCGCCGTCGACATCAATGCCCTGGCGCGCGTACCACGCCGGATCGTAGTAGCTCTGCGCATAGCGCTCGCCGCTGTCGCACAGGATGCTGACGATGCTGCCCTGGTGGCCCGCCTCGCGCATCCACTGCGCCGCCTGCAGCACGCCGATGAAGTTGGTGCCGGTGGAGCCACCGACGCGTCGGCCGAGCTGGCGGCTGACATGGCGCATCGCAGCCAGGCTCAGCGCGTCGGGTACCTTGACCATCGCATCGACGCTGGTCGGGATGAAGCTCGGCTCCACCCGTGGCCGGCCGATGCCTTCCACGCGCGAACCACCACTGCAGGTCAGGTCGCGCCAGTCCTGTTCACCGGCCACGGCGGCCCGGTAGCCGTCGAAGAACACCGACACTTCCGGGTCCGCACACAGGATGCGGGTGTCGTGGCGGCGGTAGCTGACATAGCGGCCCAGGGTGGCGGCGGTGCCGCCGGTGCCGGGGCTGCACACGATCCATTCCGGAACCGGGCTGGGCTCTTCGGCCATCTGCTTGAAGATGGACTCGGCGATGTTGTTGTTGGCACGCCAGTCGGTCGCGCGCTCAGCGTAGGTGAACTGGTCCATGAAGTGGCCACCGGTTTCACGGGCCAGCTTTTCCGAATCACAGTTGAGGTCGCAGGCGCGTTCGACCAGGTGGCAGCGGCCGCCTTGGAACTCGATCGCGGCGATCTTTTCAGGCGAGGTGGTGGCCGGGATCACCGCAATGAACGGCAGGCCGAGCAGGCGCGCGAAATAGGCTTCGGACACCGCCGTCGAGCCGCTGGACGCTTCGATCACCGGTCGCCCTTCGCGCAGCCAGCCATTGGCCAGCGCATACAGGAACAGCGAGCGCGCCAGCCGGTGCTTGAGGCTGCCGGTGGGATGGCTCGACTCATCCTTCAGGTACACATCGATGCCCTCGAACCCGGGCAGCGCCAGCGGGATCAGGTGGGTATCGGCGGAGCGGTTGAAATCGGCTTCAATCTTGCGGATGGCGGCGGCCACCCATTCACGCTGCGACATGGCGGGCAATCGTTGTCAGGACGGAACGGTGCGATCCGGCCATTGTACGTCGCGGTACCGTCAGGTGCTGGCCGGTAGAATGCCCCCATCCGGCCGGCAACGGCCCTGTCTGAAGGACCTCCCCCCATGACCATTCCCGCCCTGCGCGATGTCCCCGGCGTCGCCGCCCAGGCCCCGGCCGAAACCACCGGCTTCGTGTTCAACCACACCATGCTGCGGGTGAAGGACATCACCGCCTCGCTGGACTTCTACACCCGCGTGCTCGGCTACCAGCTGATCGACAAGCGCGACTTCCCCGAGGCCCAGTTCAGCCTGTACTTCCTGGCCTACCTCCCGGCCGGCGTGGTGGTACCGGAAGACGACAGCCAGCGCCGCCTGTGGATGGCCGGCCTGCCGGGCGTGCTGGAACTGACCCACAACCACGGCACCGAAACCCAGGACGGCGCGGTCTACCACGACGGCAACAGCGACCCGCGCGGCTTCGGCCACATCTGCGTGTCGGTGCCGGACATCGAGGCGGCCTGCCAGCGCTTCGAGGACCTCGGGGTAACCTTCCAGAAGCGGCTGACCGACGGCCGCATGAAGAACCTGGCCTTCATCAAGGACCCGGACGGCTACTGGGTCGAGATCATCGCCAACGTCTGACCCGGAAAGGGGCACAATTCCGGTAGCGCCGGGCCATGCCCGGCGGCCTTGAGCAGGCCGCGCTGCGCGCGCGCCGGGCACGCCCCGGCGCTACCGACTCCGTCCCCTTTTTGAAGAGGTTCGTATGGAAACGATGGAACTGCACCGTGGCCGCCTGATCGACCACATCCAGCTGGTGGTGCGCGACCTGGCCGCCAGCCGCCGCTTCTACCAGGCAGTGTTCGATACGATCGGCATCCCACTCGGCGGCGAAGGGCCGGACTTCTTCTGGGCCGACGAGCTGTTCATTTCCAGCGCCAGCAGCCGTGCCGCCGCCGGCCAGCTGACCGGCCGCCATCATCTCGCCTTCCAGGCCCGCGACAGCGCCACGGTCGATGCCTTCCACACCGCTGCCATCGCCGCCGGTGGCACAGACAACGGCGCACCGGGCGAGCGCCCCTACCACCCGGGCTACTACGGCGCCTTCGTGCTCGACCCCGATGGCAACAACATCGAAGTGGTCTACCACGGCCCGGCGAACTACAGTGCCGACTCGGTGAAGGTGACGTTCTGACTTCACCGACGCCGTGAACGAAGAAGCCGGGCAATGCCCGGCTTCTCTATTTCCAGCGCTGCAGCCCTCAGTGGGCGGCCATGTAGATGTCCTGCAGCACGGCCTTTTCCAGTTCCAGCTCGCCCAGCAGGTTCTTCACGATATCGCCCAGGCTGAGGATGCCGACCAGCTGGTTGCCGTCGGTCACCATCAGGTGACGGCGACGCGAGTATGTCATCAGCGACATGGCCTGCTTCAGCGTGGCGTCCGGCGCAATGCCCTCCAGGCCCGTGGACGGCAGGCTGGAAATCACCCGGCGGCCGGCCTGCGGGCCATCGTCGGCCAGGGTGCGCACGATGTCCTTCTCGGAGATGATGCCGACCGGGGCATCGTCCTTCATCACCACCAGCGCAGCGATCCTGTTCGCGCTCATCTTGTGGGCGGCGGCACCGATGGTGTCTTCGGCATCGATGGTGATGACAGCTTCTTTCTTGGATTGCAGGAGTTCGCGGACGTTCATTCTTGTTTCCTGGTGCAGGTCACTGAAGTCAAAAAAGTGTGCTCTTCCGATACGCCCCCTCCCCGGGAACAGACCTTTCAGCGCACGTCTGGCGCACCCGTCTGCCGCATGGGAGGCATCGGCAGACGACGTGCTGCAACGCGAACGAGGTGGGGGTTCAACCGCTCAACCCGGACCTCGGTCAAATCGATTCTACGACTGCGACCATCGGTCACTACCGGCATCGATTAGGACAGTTCGTCGTGGGAACCAGCTGACGATCCAGAGAATGGCACCGCGGCTGAAACCGTCGCTGAATACAAGCGCAGTTGCGCATTAAAGATTGATTGCCCGCTGCCGACAGCGGACAGAACACCCGGCGGCAATCCCACTTCGCACTGTCCGGCCAAACGAAAGGGCCCACGCGGGGCCCCTTCACTTACAGCATCCAACCGGAGCGATGGGTATTACTCCACCGTCACGCTCTTGGCCAGGTTGCGCGGCTTGTCCACGTCGGTGCCGCGTGCCAGCGCAGTATGGTAGGCCAGCAGCTGCACCGGGATGGTGTGCACGATCGGGCTGAGCACGCCGGCGTGGCGCGGGGTGCGAATCACGTGCACGCCTTCGGACGCGTTGAAGTTGCTGTCCTGGTCGGCGAACACGAACAGCTCGCCGCCACGCGCGCGCACTTCCTGCATGTTCGACTTCACCTTTTCCAGCAGGCTGTCGTTGGGGGCGATCACCACCACCGGCATGTCCTCGTCCACCAGCGCCAGCGGACCATGCTTCAGCTCACCTGCCGGGTAGGCCTCGGCGTGGATGTAGGAAATCTCCTTGAGCTTGAGCGCGCCCTCCAGCGCGATCGGGTAATGCAGGCCACGGCCCAGGAACAGCGCATTGGACTTGCGCGCAAAGCGTTCGGCCCACGCCGCGATCTGCGGTTCCAGGTTCAGCGCGTGCTGCACGCTGCCCGGCAGGAAGCGCAGCTGCTCCAGGTAATCCGCTTCCTGCGCCGCGTCGATGCGGCCATGCAGCTTGCCCAGCACCACGGTCAACTGGAACAGCGCGGCCAGCTGGGTGGTGAAGGCCTTGGTCGAAGCCACGCCGATCTCTGCGCCGGCACGGGTGTAGCAGACCAGCTCGCTGGCGCGCGGAATCGCGCTTTCCGGCACGTTGCAGATCGACAGCGTGTGCTTGTGGCCAAGCGCCTTGGCGTACTTCAGTGCCTCCATCGTATCCAGCGTTTCGCCGGACTGCGAGATGGTCACGATCAGATGCTTCGGGTTCGCGTAAGCGGCGCGGTAGCGGTACTCGCTGGCAATCTCCACGCTGCACGGCAGGCCGGCGATGGCCTCGATCCAGTAGCGCGCGGTCAGGCCTGCGTAGTAGCTGGTGCCGCAGGCTATGATCTGCACGCCTTCGATGCCCGACAGCACCGCCTCGGCGTTCTTGCCGAACAGCTCGGCCGGGAAGCCACCGGCGTCGATCGCCGCTTCGATGGTGTCGCCCAGCGCACGCGGCTGTTCGTGGATTTCCTTCTGCATGAAGTGGCGGTACGGACCCAGCTCCAGCGAGGCCAGCGACACATCGGACAGATGCACGTCGCGCTCGACCGGCTGGTCATGCTCGTCGAAGATGCGCACGCCATCGCGACGGATCTCGGCGGTGTCGCCCTCTTCCAGGAAGATCACCTTGCGGGTGGCCGAGATCACCGCCGAGACGTCGGAGGCGACGAAATTCTCGCCCTCGCCCAGGCCGATCAGCAGCGGGCAGCCCATGCGCGCGCAGACGAAGCGCTCCGGCTCGGCGCGGCTGACCACGGCCAGCGCATAGGCACCGGTCAGCTCTTTCACCGTGTGCTGCAGCGCCACCAGCAGGTCATCGCCGTCCTTCAGGTGGTGGTGGATGAGGTGGGCGATGACTTCGGTATCGGTCTGCGACTCGAAGGTGTAGCCCAGCGCACGCAGCTTCTCGCGCTGCTCCTCATGGTTCTCGATGATGCCGTTGTGCACCAGCGCCACGCCATGGCTGATATGCGGATGCGCGTTGGCCTCGGTGACACCACCGTGGGTGGCCCAGCGGGTGTGGCCGATGCCCAGCACCGCATTGAAGCCCTCTGCCTCGGCCGCGGTGGCCATTTCCGACACACGACCGGTACGACGCACGCGGCGTACATCGCGGCGCTCACCCTGGTCGACTACCGCAATACCCGAGGAATCGTAACCACGGTATTCAAGACGCTTCAGCCCCTCGATCAGTACCGGCACCACGTCGCGATCAGCGATCGCACCCACGATTCCACACATGTCACGCGTTTCCTTGAAGACGATCGGCGCATTCTAGCCCGCGCGTCCGGCGTCGCCCTCCTGTCCGCTTAATGAAAGTGTCCGGAAAGGTGTCCGCGGACACCCGGACACTTCGCCTCCTCATCCAAGCTGTTGAACCAAAAGGAAATAAGGTTGGCACGCAACCTGCTTGGTACTGGTTACCACCGTCAGGCACGCATCCGATGATCCGCGACACCTCCGCACAGGACCAGATCGTTTCCACCGCCCCGGCCGGCACCTCCCGCGTGGCCTGGCACCGCTATCGCTGGCCGGCGCTGGGTGCCATCGCGCTGCTGGCCGGCATCGGCTGGGCGGTACATGCCTGGTCCAATGCCAGCCGCTCCTTCGACAGCAGCCGCGTGCGCATCGCCGAAGTGAAGCGCGGCGACCTGGTGCGCGACATCGCCGCCGACGGCCGCGTGATCGCCGCCAACAGCCCGATCCTGTATGCCATCTCGGCCGGTACCGTGGACCTGAAGGTGGTCGCCGGTGACGTGGTCAAGAAGGGCCAGGAGCTGGCGATCATCGACAGCCCGGAACTGCGCAGCAAGCTGGCCCAGGAACAGGCAACGCTGGCCGGGCTGGAAGCCGAGGCCAGCCGCGCCGCGCTGGACGCGACCCTGGCCCGCGCCAAGTCCCGCAAGGAAACCGACCAGGCCACCATCGAGCGTCAGGCCGCCGACCGTGACCTGCAGCGCTACCAGCGCGGCTACGACGGCGGCGCGGTACCGCAGATCGACCTGGCCAAGGCCAAGGATTCGCTGAAGAAAGCCGACATCGCCCTGGCCAACGCCACCACCGATGCGCGCCTGCAGAGCCAAGGCGCCGACCTGGATGCCCGCAACAAGCGCCTGCTGGCCGACCGCCAGAAAGCGGTGGTGGCCGAAGTGCAGCGCCAGGTCGATGCGCTGACGCTGCGCGCGCCCTTCGATGGCCAGGTTGGCCAGGTGCAGGCCGTGCAGTCCACCAACCTGGCCGCCAACGCGCCGGTGCTGGGCGTAGTCGACCTGTCCAAGTTCGAGGTCGAGATCAAGGTGCCGGAGAGCTTCGCCCGCGACCTGGCGATCGGCATGCCGGCCCAGCTGACCGGTGGCAACGGCCAGCCGTTCCCGGGCGAGATCAGCGCAGTATCGCCGGAAGTGGTCAACGGCGAGGTCAACGCCCGCGTGCGCTTTGCCAGCGCGCAGCCGGAAGGCCTGCGCCAGAGCCAGCGGATGTCGGTGCGCGTGCTGCTCGATACCCGCAAGGACGTGCTGAAGGTCGAGCGCGGCCCGTTCGTCGAACAGGGCAACGGCATGGCCTACGTGATGGATGGCCGCACCGCCGTGCGCCGTCCGGTGGAACTGGGCGTCAGCAGCCTGGGCGAAGTGGAAATCAAGTCCGGTGTGCAGCCAGGCGACCGCATCGTGGTCTCCGGCAGCGACCTGTTCAAGGACGCCGAACGCGTCTCCGTCAACTGACACCTGATACCTGAATCCTGGAGAGAGGACACCCCATGTACATGCTCGAAATGCGTTCGGTCGCCAAGGTCTTCCGTACCGAACAGGTGGAGACCCACGCTCTGCGCTCGCTGGAACTGCAGGTCAAGGAAGGCGAGTTCGTCGCCGTCACCGGCCCGTCCGGTTCCGGCAAGACCACCTTCCTCAACATCGCCGGCCTGCTGGAAACCTTCACCAGCGGTACCTACCTGCTGGACGGGCAGGATGTGAGCACGCTGGGCGACGACGCACGCAGCCGCCTGCGCAACCAGAAGATCGGCTTCATCTTCCAGGGCTTCAACCTGATTCCCGATCTGAATCTGTTCGACAACGTCGACGTACCGTTGCGCTATCGGAAGATGAGCGCCAACGAGCGCCGCGAGCGCATCGAGAAGGCGCTGACCCAGGTCGGCCTGGGTTCGCGCATGAAGCACTACCCGAATGAGCTGTCCGGCGGCCAGCAGCAGCGCGCGGCCATCGCACGCGCCCTGGCCGGCAGCCCTCGCCTGCTGCTGGCCGACGAACCGACCGGCAACCTGGATACGCAGATGGCGCGCGGCGTGATGGAACTGCTGGAGGAGATCAATGCCGCCGGCACCACCATCGTGATGGTCACCCATGATCCGGAACTGGCCGCGCGTGCGCAGCGCAACGTGCACATCGTCGATGGCCAGGTCACCGACCTGGTGCGCGAACCGGTGCTGGCCCCCCCCCCGCGCCACATCGTCGCCGTCAACGAGTGAGGGGCCGGCCATGTTCGCCTACTACGCCCGACTGGCGGTGCGCAGCTTCCGCCGCAACAAGGTCCTGACCGCGCTGATGGTGGTGGCCATCGCCCTCGGCATCGGTGCCTCGATGACCACCCTGACCGTGTTCCATGTGCTGTCCGGTGACCCGATTCCCGGCAAGAGCGACCGGCTGTTCTACGTGCAGCTCGATGCCGCGACCGGCGCCTATGTCGCGGGCGAGGAACCGGAAACCCAGTTGACCCGCTTCGACGGTGAAGCCCTGCTGCGCGAAGCCAAGGGCGAGCGCCAGGCGCTGATGAGCGGCGGTGGCGGCACCATCGAACCGGACAACAGCACCCTCAAGCCCTTCAGCATCGACACCCGCTGGACCTCCGCCGATTTCTTCCCGATGTTCGAGGTGCCGATGCAGTACGGCCGCCCCTGGACGCGCGAGGACGATGAAGGCCGCGCACGCGTGGTGGTCATCTCCAAGGCGCTCAACGACAAGCTGTACCAGGGCGCCAACAGCGTGGGCCGCGACCTGCGCATGGAAGGCCAGAGTTACCGCATCGTCGGCGTGATGAAGGAATGGAGCCCGGAGCCGCACTTCTACGACCTGACCACCGGCAGCTACGGCAAGAACGAAGACCTGCTGCTGCCGATCTCCACCTCGTTCGACCTGAAGCTGGGCAGCAACGGCAACATGAACTGCTTCGGCGAGAATCCCGATGGCAACAGCTACTCGCTCAACGCACCCTGCGCGTGGCTGCAGTACTGGGTGGAGATGGACCCGGCCAAGGCCGCCGACTACCGCCGCTACCTGGAGAACTATTCGAGCCAGCAGCGCCAGGCCGGCCGCTTCAAGCACCCGCCGAACGTGCGCCTGCGCACCGTGATGGAATGGCTGGACTTCAACGGCGCGGTGCCCAGCGACGTGCGCCTGCAGCTGTGGCTGGCACTGGGTTTCCTGGGTGTCTGCCTGGTCAACACGGTGGGCCTGCTGCTGGCCAAGTTCCTGCGCCGCAGTGGAGAGATCGGCGTGCGCCGCGCACTCGGTGCCAGCCGTGGCCAGATCTTCCTGCAGTGCCTGGTGGAAGCCGGCGCGGTCGGCGTGGTCGGGGGCGTGCTGGGCATCGGCCTGGCCCTGCTCGGCCTGTTCGCGGTGCGCCAGCAACCGGTGGAGTACGCAAAGCTGGCCCACCTGGACGGCAACATGCTGCTGCTCGCGCTGGGCCTGACCCTGTTCGCCAGCCTTGCCGCCGGTTTCCTGCCTGCCTGGCGCGCCATGCAGGTCACTCCGGCCATCCAGCTCAAGTCGCAGTAAGCAATCGAACGAGGACTCCCATGGACATCCGCCCCATCCTCAGCACGCTGCGCCGGCACAAGACTGCCGCTGCCCTGATCGTGCTGGAAGTCGCACTGACCTGCGCCATCGTCTGCAACGCGCTGTTCCTGGTCAGCCAGCGCGTGGAGAAGATCAGCATGCCCAGCGGCATCGCCGAGAACGAACTGGTGATGCTCCGCGTCAGCGGCATCGGCAAGCAGACCGATGCCATGGCCCGCACCCGTGAGGACCTGGCGTCATTGCGTGCGCTTCCCGGCGTCAGCAACGTCACCATCATCAACCAAGTGCCTTTCCGCAACGGCTCGTCCAGCAGCAGCATCTCGCGGGAGATCGACCAGGAACGGCCGACCACCAACGCTTCGATGTACACCCTGTCCGAGAACGGGCTGGCCACGATGGGCATCAACCTGATCGCCGGCCGCGATTTCCTGCCCAGCGAGTACCAGAACTTCGAAGACGCCAGCAAGGGGGGCGCCAAGGAAAACGCCATCCCGGTCATCCTCACCCAGGCCACCGCCGCCAAGATGGAACCCAACGGCAGCGCGCTGGGCAAGACCTACTACATGGGCAAGCAGCCGCTGCACGTGGTCGGCATCGTCGACACGCTCAGCACGCCCAATGGCTGGAATGACAACTGGACGAACTCCATGCTGCTGCCCATGCGGCGCACCTTCGACGAGGGTGGCACCTATTTGCTGCGCACTTCGCCGGAACGCCGCCAGGAGGTGCTTGATGCGGGGGCTGCTGTACTGGAGCGCAACGACCCCAACCGGCTGATGCGCGACAAGCTGACCTATGAAGACCAGCGCAAGGACTTCTTCAAGAACGACCGCGCGATGGTTGGCCTGCTGATCACCGTCAGCGTCTCGCTGCTGGTGGTCACCGCACTGGGCATCATCGGCCTGGCCAGCTTCTGGGTGCAGCAGCGCAGCAAGCAGATCGGCATTCGCCGCGCACTCGGTGCCACCCGCGGGCAGATCCTGCGCTACTTCCAGACCGAGAACTTCCTGCTGGCCTCGCTGGGCATCGTGCTGGGCATGCTGGCGGCCTACGCGATCAATCTGGCACTGATGAACCTGTACGAGCTGCCACGCATGCCCCTGTACTACCTGCCGCTGGGCGCGCTGCTGCTGTGGGTGCTGGGCCAGGTCGCGGTGTTCGGGCCGGCCCGGCGCGCGGCAGCGGTCCCGCCCGCAGTTGCCACGCGGGGCGCGTGAGATGCGTGCCTGCCGGATGCTGTTGATGGCACTGCTGCCACTGCCGGCGCTGGCCGGCGGTGGCAGCTCGCAGACGCTGGAATGGCGCCAGGATGATGCCCGCCTGGCGCTGCGCTCGACCGAGGGCCAGGTACGGGTGGAAGCCGCGCGTCCGGAAGCCCGCTTCGGCGTGCGCAGCGGTGATCGCATCCTCCGCGTGGACGACACGGCGGTGCGCCGGGTCGAACATCTGGCCGAGGCACTGCGCCATTCCCACGCCGCCACCGCCTATCTGTTGCTGCGCCGCGACAGACGCGAACTGACGGTGGCGGTCGACGCCGCAGCCTGGCGCCAGGCACTGGAAGTGCCGCCGCCACCTGCGCCGCCAGCGCCCCCGGCGCCTCCCCGGCGCTGAGCAGGGGCCGCTCCTGCACAGCCACGGGTTTGGCTATGCTTGATGGGTGGCGCCGGGCTCTCCCGGTGCGTGGACACGAACGGCTCCAACGGCGCCGCCCATCCCTTTCTGCAGAACCGTTTGATGCCTTCGATCCTGATCATCGACGACAACGCCAGCGTGGGCACCGCGCTGGACGTGCTGTTCTCCCTGCATGACATCGACACCCTGCAGGCGCAGAGCCCGGCCGAAGGGCTGGCCCTGCTCGAGTCGCAGCCGGTTGATCTGGTGATCCAGGACATGAATTTCAGCGAGGACACCACCTCCGGCGAGGAGGGCGAAGCGCTGTTCGCACAGATCCGCGCGCGCCACCCGGACCTGCCGGTGATCCTGCTCACCGCCTGGACCCACCTGAGCAGCGCGGTGGACCTGGTCAAGGCCGGTGCCGCCGACTACCTGGCCAAGCCCTGGGACGACCGCAAACTGCTGACCACGGTCAACAACCTGCTCGAGCTGTCCGAGGCACGCCGCGAGCTGGACCGGCGGCGCGCGCGTGAGCTGCGGCAGCGCAACACGCTGGAAGAGAAGTACAAGCTCTGTGGCGCGGTCTTTGCAGATCCGGCCAGCGAGCGCGTCATCGCGCTCGCCTGCCAGGTCGCGCGCTCCGAACTGCCGGTGCTGATCACCGGTCCCAACGGCGCTGGCAAGGAGAAGATCGCGCAGATCATCCAGGCCAACTCGCTGGTGGCCAAGGGCCCGTTCATCACGGTCAACTGCGGCGCATTGCCGTCGGAACTGATCGAAGCCGAACTGTTCGGTGCCGAGGCCGGTGCGTACACCGGCGCCAACAAGGCACGCGAAGGCAAGTTCGAGGCCGCCGATGGTGGCACCCTGTTCCTGGATGAGATCGGCAACCTGTCGCTGGGCGGGCAGATGAAGCTGCTGCGTGTGCTGGAAACCGGCCGCTTCGAGCGTCTTGGCTCCAATCGCGAGCGCCAGGTCAAAGTCCGCGTGGTCAGTGCGACCAATGCCGACCTGCCGGCGATGATCCGCGACGGCACCTTCCGCGAAGACCTGTACTACCGCCTCAATACGGTGGAACTGGTACTGCCACCATTGGCCGAACGCCCGGGCGACATCGTGCCGCTGGCCGAGCGCTTCCTGACCGCCGGCAAGCCGCTGTCCAGCGCCGCCACCGCGGCCCTGCAACGGCATCCCTGGCCCGGCAACGTGCGCGAACTGCGCAACGTGATCCAGCGCGCCGAGCTGCTGGCGACCGGCAACCGCATCGAAGTGGC
The DNA here is from genome assembly GCF_036624925.1 of Stenotrophomonas sp. A3_2. Lineage (NCBI taxonomy): Bacteria > Pseudomonadati > Pseudomonadota > Gammaproteobacteria > Lysobacterales > Lysobacteraceae > Stenotrophomonas > Stenotrophomonas sp. A3_2. The sequence goes on along the minus strand of NZ_JAZKVY010000218.1, from coordinate 18,435 downwards.
CGACCTGAACCTGCCGCGTGCCGCACCTGCTTCGCGACCGGCGCCCAGTGCCGGCAATGATCCTGACCGTGCGCGCATCGAGGATGTGCTGGCGCGCAACCACGGCGTCATCGCCCAGGCTGCCGCCGAACTCGGCCTGAGCCGCCAGGCGCTGTACCGGCGCATGGACCGGCACGGCATCCCACGCGAATGAAGCGGCGTTCGTTCACCTTCCGTCTGTTCCTGCGCCTGCTGCCGGTGCTGGCGCTGGCCGCCGCGTTGCCGTGGCTGCTGGCGTACTGGATGGACCATGGCTGGGTTGTGACCACCGTGTCGGCACTGATCCTGCTGTCGCTGATGTGGTGGACGCTGCGCCGTGCCACCGCCCCCGTGCGGTCACTGATGCGGGCCCTGGCGGGCACCACCAGCAGCTATCGCGACGGCGAATACAACTTCGGCGTGCACTGGCCCGGCAATGACGAGCTCGGCGACCTGGTGCAGGCACACCGCGAACTGGGTGATGTACTGCGTGCACAGCGGCAGGGCCTGGTGCAACGCGAGCTGCTGCTGGACACAATGGTGCAGAACACGCCGGTGGCGATGCTGCTGATCGCCTCCGGCGGCGATGGCATCGCCCGCGTGGTGTTCTCCAACCTGGCCGCGCGCAAGTTGCTGCATGGCGGCTGGAAGCTGGAAGGACAGCGCCTGGAGGACGTGCTGGAACAGGTGCCGGTGGAACTGCGCGATGCCATCGCCCGCGGCGGCGACAGCCTGTTCGCGGTGCATGCGGAAGGCGAAGACAGCGACGAGGATGACGAACAGGTCTATCACCTCTCACGTCGTTCTTTCCACCTCAATGGCCGTCCGCACGACCTGTTGCTGGTACGCCTGCTCACCGCCGAGCTGCGCCGCCAGGAAGTGCAGACGTGGAAGAAGGTGATCCGGGTGATCAGCCATGAGCTGAACAACTCGCTGGCACCGATCGCTTCGCTGGCACACTCCGGCGGCGTGCTGGTGCAGCGCGAGCGCTTCGATCGGCTGCCGGAGATCTTCACCACCATCGAAGACCGGGCGCGCCATCTGGAAGGTTTCATTCGCGGCTATGCGCGTTTTGCCAAGCTGCCGCAGCCGCAGTTGCAGACCGTGCACTGGGCCCCCTTCCTGTCCAGCCTGCGCCAGCAGATTCCGTTCACCATGGAGCGCGAGCCGGACGAGGAACTGAGCAGCCGCATCGACATCGCGCAGTTCGGGCAGGCGTTGTTGAACCTGTTGAAGAACGCGCATGAGGCCGGCGCCGAAGCCGATCCGCCCAATGATGACGTGCAGGTGCAGCTGACGCGGTTGCCGCAATGGCTGCGCCTGGATGTGCTGGACCGTGGCAAGGGCATGAACGAGCAGGTGCTGCAGAACGCGCTGATGCCGTTCTATTCCACCAAGCGCAACGGCACCGGGCTGGGGCTGGCGTTGACCCGCGAGATCGTGGAGGCGCACGGCGGGCGTGTGTCACTGCAGAATCGTGGCGATGGCGGGTTGTGCGTGTCGATCCTGCTGCCGGTGGGGTGAGTTGCCGACTTGGCTCGGTCTGCCAGTAGAGCCACGCCATGCGTGGATGTGCCGACCAGGGTCGGCACCTACCAGACCTGCCGCATCGCCACCCGCAGATGCATTGGAAATCCCAGCGCGGCCTCTTCGGCCATCACCGACTGCAGCCCGGCATCCCACTCCGCCTCCGGCACTTCAACGAATCCTTCGCTGGCATAGAAAGGCGCATTCCACGGTACGTCGATCAACGTTGTCAGCACCGCTGACGCGTAGCCGTCGGCCCTGGCCTGTGCCAACGCATGGCGCAACAACGCGCGGCCATGGCCTTGCCGCCCGTGTGCAGGATCCACATCCATCTGCAGGACATGGAACTCGCCTGCCAGGTCGCCGGCCAGCAGGTAGCCGGCAACACCGCCGGCGGCGCCATCCACCACCCACAGCTGCCCACGCTCAAGGCCTTCCTGCAGCGTCGGCAGGTCCAGGCCGTGGCTGGCAAACACCGGATAGGCCTCGTGACCCCTCAGCAGTTCGCCGGCACGTTGTTCGATCGCCGGCAGCACACCCAGCTCATCGGTGCGCGGAACCCGTGGCTCAGGACTTCTTGACCGGGCGCTTCCAGCCATCGATGGTTTCCTGTCGTGCACGTGCCAGCGTCAGCTTGCCGTCCGGCGCGGTGCGGGTGATGACCGACCCGGCAGCGATGGTCGCGCCCTCGCCGATGGTGATCGGTGCCACCAGCGAGCTGTTGGAGCCGATGAAGGCGTTGTCGCCGATGGTGGTGGTCGACTTGTTCACGCCATCGTAGTTGCAGGTGATGGTGCCGGCACCGATGTTCACCCTGCTGCCGATCACCGCGTCGCCCAGATAGGTGAGGTGGTTGGCCTTGCTGCCCACACCGAGGGTGACCTTCTTGGTCTCGACGAAGTTGCCGACGTGCACGCCATCGGCCAGCACGGTGCCCGGGCGCAGCCGTGCGAACGGGCCAATCTGCGCAGCGCCTTCGGTGACCACGCCGTCCAGATCACAGTGCGCACGCACTTCGGTGCCTGGCCCCAGGTTGACGTCCTTCAGCCTGTTGAACGGGCCTACGGTGACGCCGTCACCGAGCACGATGTTGCCTTCAAGGACAACGTCGACATCGATCAGCACATCGCTGCCCACGGTGACGGTGCCACGGATATCCAGGCGTGCCGGGTCGCGCACGCGCGCGCCCTGTGCGCACAGTGCACGCACCGCACGGCGCTGCCAGGCGCGCTCCAGCTGCGACAGCTGCCAGGGATCATTTGCCCCCTCGGCCTCCTGCGCATCGGCGACCAGCGCCATCTCGGCCGGGGTGTACTCGTTCGCGGCGAACGCGAACACGTCAGTGAGGTAATACTCGCCCTGGGCGTTGCTGTTGGACAGCTGCGACAGCCAGCGGCGCAGCGCGGTCGACTCGGCGGCGATGATGCCGGTATTGATCGTGCGCACGCGCAGCTGGTCGTCAGTGGCGTCCTTCTGCTCGACGATGGAGCCGACCTTGCCCTCCGCATCGCGCAGCACGCGGCCGTAACCGGTCGGGTCATCGAGCTCGGCCACCAGCACCGCCAGGCGCCCCGGCTCCGACAGCAGGTGGCGCAGGGTCTGCGCACGGATCAGCGGCACATCGCCGTACAGCACCAGCACCTGCGCCGCATCGGGCACCTGCGGCATCGCCTGCGCCACGGCGTGGCCGGTGCCGAGCTGCTGCGCCTGTTCGGCCCACTGCAGGTCGGGCTGGTCGGCGAAATACTGCCGCACCGCCTCGCCACCATGGCCATGGACCACGTGGATCGCCGTAGGCTGCAACTCGCGGGCCACATCGATCACATGCGCCAGCATCGGCTGGCCGGCGATCGGCTGCAGCACTTTCGGCAGCACCGACTTCATGCGCTTGCCCGCGCCAGCGGCGAGGATGATGACGTGCAGGGGTTGGGTCATGGAAACGGCGGTCCGTGGTTCGTTGCAGATGATTCTAGAGCGTGGGCCGTTAACATGGGCATCCCGCCTCCTTCACCACGCTGATGGGCCTCGTCCGCCAGGGAAGCACCTATCTCGTCATCGGGCTCGTGCAGCTGCTGGTCGATTGGCTGGTGTTCGTGGCCGCCAGCGCGCTGGGCATGCCGGTCGCGCCGGCCAATATCACCGGCCGCTTGGCCGGCATGCTGCTGGGCTTCTGGCTCAACGGCCGCTACACCTTTGCCGAGGCCGGTGCCCGCAAGCTGGGATGGAAGCGATTCGCACGCTTCTTCGGGCTGTGGCTGCTGCTGACGGCAGCGAGCACGCTGCTGGTCAGCCTGGTCGACCAGGCGTTGGGCCTGCAGTACACGTGGCTGGCCAAGCCGCTGGTGGAAGGCGGGCTGGCCTGCGTGTCGTTCCTGTTGATGCGCTACGTGGTGTATCGCTGAGACGGGGCGGGATCCGGGATGCCGGATCGGGATCGGGATCGGGATCGGCATCCGCATCGGCATCGGTAGAGTCGACTGTCAGTCGACTGCTCTTCCATCAGGCCGCGAAATCCCGCGCTGCGCGCGGTAGTCGACTAACAGTCGACTCTACCCAGTCGGCGCTGCCCCGCCAGCACAAACAAGAACGCCGGCACAGGGCCGGCGTTCTCGTGGGTGCAGCGCGAACCTCAGTGCTTGAGATTCTTGCGCAGGCGTTCCAGTGCCTGCAGCTGGACGACGGCCTCGGCCAGCTTCTGCTGGGCTTCGGCCACTTCCATCGCTTCGCCGCGGTTGGCCAGGATGCGTTCGGCTTCTTCCTTGGCCTTGCGGACCGAGGCTTCGTCGATGTCCTGCGCGCGGATCGCGGTGTCGGCCAGCACGGTCACCACCTGCGGCTGCACTTCCAGGATACCGCCGGAGATGGCGAAATCCAGCTGCTCGCCATTCGGCGTGGTCACCACCACCTTGCCCGGCTTCAGGCGGGTGATCAGCGGCGCGTGCTTGGGCGCGATGCCCAGTTCGCCCAGCTCACCGGTGGCCACGACCAGGGTCGCTTCGCCACGGAAGATTTCCTGCTCGGCGCTGACGATGTCGCAACGGATCGTGCTCATGCAAATCTCTTCGCTGTTCGCGGCGGCGCAATGCCACCGTGGGGGTCCACCGGCGCGGGCGGTTGCCCGGCGCCGGCGTCAGGTCGGGCAGGATAGCTCCCGCCCGTCCCGGATCAGGCCTTCTCGGCCATCTTCTTGGCCTTCTCGACCGCTTCTTCGATGCCGCCGACCATGTAGAACGCCTGCTCCGGCAGGTGGTCGTACTCGCCATCGACGATGGCCTTGAAGCCACGGATGGTGTCCTTCAGCGGCACGTACTTGCCCGGCGAACCGGTGAACACTTCGGCCACGTGGAACGGCTGGCTGAAGAAGCGCTCGATCTTACGGGCGCGCGACACGGCCTGCTTGTCCTCTTCGGACAGTTCGTCCATGCCCAGGATCGCGATGATGTCCTTCAGTTCCTTGTACTTCTGCAGGGTCTGCTGGACGCGCTGGGCGGTGTCGTAGTGCTCGTGGCCGATGACCAGCGGATCCATCTGGCGGCTGGTGGAGTCCAGCGGATCGACGGCCGGGTAGATACCCAGCGAGGCGATCGAACGCGACAGGGTGACGGTCGAGTCCAGGTGGGCGAAGGTGGTCGCCGGCGACGGGTCGGTCAGGTCGTCCGCGGGAACGTAGACGGCCTGGATCGAGGTGATCGAGCCGTTCTTGGTCGAGGTGATGCGCTCCTGCAGGACGCCCATTTCCTCGGCCAGGGTCGGCTGGTAACCCACCGCGGACGGCATACGGCCCAGCAGTGCCGACACTTCGGTACCGGCCAGGGTGTAGCGGTAGATGTTGTCGACGAACAGCAGGACGTCCTTGCCCTTGCCGTTTTCGTCCTTCTCGTCGCGGAAGTACTCGGCCATGGTCAGGCCGGTCAGCGCGACGCGCAGGCGGTTGCCCGGCGGCTCGTTCATCTGGCCGTACACCATCGCCACCTTGTCCAGGACGTTGGAGTCCTTCATTTCGTGGTAGAAGTCGTTGCCCTCACGGGTACGCTCACCCACGCCGGCGAACACGGACAGGCCGCTGTGCGCCTTGGCGATGTTGTTGATCAGCTCCATCATGTTGACGGTCTTGCCGACGCCGGCGCCGCCGAACAGGCCGACCTTGCCGCCCTTGGCGAACGGGCACATCAGGTCGATGACCTTGATGCCGGTTTCCAGCAGCTCGGTGGCCGGGGACTGGTCTTCATACGACGGCGCAGCGCGGTGGATTTCCCAGTTGTCGCTGGCAGCGACCGGGCCGGCTTCGTCGATCGGACGGCCCAGCACGTCCATGATGCGGCCCAGGGTGCCGGCACCGACCGGCACCGAGATGCCACGGCCGGTGTTGACGGCAACCAGGTTGCGCTTCAGGCCGTCGGTGGAACCGAGGGCGATGGTACGCACCACGCCGTCACCCAGCTGCTGCTGGACTTCGAGGGTGATCTCGGTGTTTTCCACCTTCAGTGCGTCGTACACCTTCGGCACCGATTCACGCGGGAATTCGACGTCGACGACCGCGCCGATGATCTGAACGATCTTGCCCTGACTCATTGCTGCATCCTCTAATGTGTGCTTTGAACGAACGCGGTCAGACTGCTGCCGCGCCGCCGACGATTTCGGAGATTTCCTGGGTGATCGCTGCCTGGCGCGCCTTGTTGTAGACGAGCTGCAGGGTGCCGATCAGCTTGTTGGCGTTGTCGCTCGCCGCCTTCATCGCAACCATGCGTGCGGCATGCTCGGAGGCGACGTTTTCCAGCAGTGCCTGGTACACCAGCGACTCGATGTAACGCGTCATCACGTGCTCCAGCACGGTCGCGGCATCGGGTTCGTACAGGTAATCCCAGTCGTGGTGAGCGACCTGCTTCTCAGCCGGCGGCAGCGGCAGCAGCTGATCGAAGCTGGCCTTCTGCACCATGGTGTTCACGAAGCGGTTGTACACCAGGTACACGCGGTCGATCTTGCCTTCGGTGAAGGCGTCGAGCATGACCTTGATCACACCGATCAGCGATTCCAGCTTCGGCACGTCGCCGATGTGGGTCACGCTGCCGACCATGTTGACCTTCACGCGGCGGAAGAAGGTCGAAGCCTTCTGGCCGATGGTCACCAGGTCCACTTCGGCACCCTTGTCCTGCCATGCCTTGGCTTCGCCCAGCATCTTGCGGAACAGGTTGTTGTTCAGGCCGCCGGCCAGGCCGCGATCGGAGGAGATCACGATGAAACCGACCCGCTTGACCTGCTCGCGCTCGACCAGGAACGGATGCTGGTAGTCGGTGCTGGCCTGGGCCAGATGACCGATCACCTGCTTCATCGCCTGCGCGTACGGACGCGAGGTCTTCATCCGATCCTGCGCCTTGCGGATCTTGGAGGCCGAGACCATTTCCAGGGCGCGCGTCACCTTGCGGGTGTTCTGCACGCTCTTGATCTTGGTTTTGATTTCGCGTCCGCTTGCCATCTCTTGTTTCCCGTGGCGCGGGGCTGATGCCCCGCGTTGTTCAACCGTTTGTCATCTGGTCCAGCGGAGCCGGAGGCTCCGCTCTACAGGACCGCGATTACCAGCTGCCGGTGGTCTTGAACTCGGCGATGCCCTTCTTGAAGGCACCTTCGATGTCGTTGTCCCAACCGCCGGTGGCGTTGACCTTGCTGATCAGCTCGCCCTGGGTGTTGGCGAAGTGGGCGTGCAGGCCTTCTTCGAACGCCAGCAGCTTGTTGACCGGCACGTCGTCCAGGTAACCCTCGTTGACGGCGTAGATCGACAGCGCCTGGTTGGCGATCGACATCGGCGCGTACTGCTTCTGCTTCATCAGCTCGGTGACGCGCTGGCCACGCTCCAGCTGCTTGCGGGTCGCTTCGTCCAGGTCCGAGGCGAACTGCGCGAAGGCAGCCAGCTCACGGTACTGGGCCAGCGAGATACGGATACCGCCCGACAGCTTCTTGATGATCTTGGTCTGGGCCGAGCCACCGACGCGCGACACCGAGATACCGGCGTTCACGGCCGGGCGGATGCCGGCGTTGAACAGGTCGGTTTCCAGGAAGATCTGGCCGTCGGTGATCGAGATCACGTTGGTCGGAACGAACGCGGACACGTCGCCGGCCTGGGTTTCGATGATCGGCAGCGCGGTCAGCGAACCGGTCTTGCCGGTGACCTTGCCTTCGGTGAACTTCTCGACGTACTCCTCGGACACGCGGGCAGCGCGCTCGAGCAGACGGGAGTGCAGGTAGAACACGTCACCCGGGTAGGCTTCACGGCCCGGCGGACGCTTCAGCAGCAGCGAGATCTGGCGGTAGGCGACGGCCTGCTTGGACAGATCGTCGTACACGATCAGCGCGTCTTCACCGCGGTCCATGAAGTACTCACCCATGGTGCAGCCCGAGTAGGCGCTGATGTACTGCATGGCAGCCGATTCGGAAGCGGTCGCGGCCACCACGATGGTGTGGGCCAGCGCGCCGTTCTCTTCCAGCTTGCGCACGATGTTGGCGATGGTCGACGCCTTCTGGCCGATCGCAACGTACACGCACTTGATGCCGGTGCCCTTCTGGTTGATCACCGCATCGATCGCCATGGCGGTCTTGCCGGTCTGGCGGTCACCGATGATCAGCTCGCGCTGGCCACGGCCGATCGGGATCATCGAGTCGACCGACTTGTAACCGGTCTGCACCGGCTGGTCGACCGACTTGCGCCAGATCACGCCCGGAGCAACGCGCTCCACCGGAGCGGTCAGGTCGGTGCCCAGCGGGCCCTTGCCGTCGATCGGCTCGCCCAGCGCGTTCACGACGCGGCCCAGCAGTTCCGGACCGACCGGCACTTCCAGGATGCGACCGGTGGTCTTGGCGACGTCGCCTTCGCGCAGGTGCTCGTAGTCACCCAGGACCACGGCGCCGACCGAGTCGCGCTCCAGGTTCAGGGCCAGTGCGAAGGTGTTGTTCGGCAGTTCGATCATTTCGCCCTGCATCACGTCGGCCAGACCGAAGATGCGCACGATGCCGTCGGACACGCTGGTCACGGTGCCTTCGTTGCGCGATTCCGCGGCCAGCTTGACCTTCTCGATGCGGTTCTTGATCAGTTCGCTGATTTCGGAGGGGTTGAGCGTGGTTGCCATCGTCAAGTCCTAGTGCCGGCAGCGGGGCCGGACGTTAAATGAATTCAGTTAGCGAGCGCGGTCTGCAGACGGGCCAGCTTGCCCTTCAGCGAACCATCGATGACCACGTCGCCGGCGTCGATCACGGCGCCGCCGATCAGCGAGGCATCGACCGCGGTGGTCACGTCGACCTCGCGGTTGAAGCGCTTGCGCAGCGCGACCTTGATCGCATCCAGCTCAGCGGCCGACAGTTCGGCGGCCGAGGTGACGGTGGCCTTGACCACGTGCTCGGCTTCGGCGCGCAGGGCGTCGAACATGCCGGCGATTTCCGGCAGCAGCGGCAGACGGTGCGACTCGGCCAGGACGGCCAGGAAGCGCGAGTAGGTCTCGCCGTGCGACACCGGCGCCAGCAGGGCGACGGCGTCGTCACGACCCAGCTCCGGGTTGGCGAGCAGGGCCGCCACGCGCGGGTCGGCGGCGACGTGGGCGGAGAACGCCAGGGCGTCCGACCACGGCGCGAACGCGCCTTCGTCGCGCGCGGTCGCGAACGCGGCGCGGGCGTACGGGCGGGCAAGCGTGAGGGCCTGGCTCATCCTTAGATCTCCGAGGCCAGCTCGTCGAGCAGCGCCTTGTGGGCGTTGGCGTCGATTTCGCGCTTGAGCAGCTTTTCGGCACCGGTCACGGCCAGCGCGGACACCTGCTTGCGCAGATCTTCACGGGCACGGTTGGCGGCGGCGTCGATTTCAGCCTGGGCCAGTTCCTTCTGACGGGTGGCTTCGGTGATCGCTTCGTTACGGGCAGCATCAACGATCTGGTTGGCACGCGCGTGGGCCTGATCGATGATCTCGTTGGCCTTGGTGCGGGCTTCCTTCAGCGCTTCGTTGACCTTCTCCTGCGCCTGGGCCAGATCTTTCTGGCTGCGGTCGGCAGCAGCGAGGCCCTCAGCAATCTTCTGCTGGCGCTCCTCGATCGCGTTCATCAGCGGCGGCCAGATCTTGGTCGCGATGATCCAGATCAGACCAGCGAAGGCCAGCGCCTGCGCAAGAAGGGTGAAATTGATATTCATGGTTAGCTCGATCGCTGGTTTCGGGGTGGACGCGCCGCCGTAGCGGCACATCCGGCCTTCATCCGAAACCGGGTGCATCAGCACCCGGTCGTCTCAAACCGCTGTATCAGCCGGCCAGAGCCTTGGTGACGGCGCCAGCGAAGGCAGCCGACAGCGGGTTGGCGAAGGCCAGCAGCAGGCCAACGGCGACCGAGATGATGAACGCGGCGTCGATCAGGCCGGCGGTGATGAACATGCGGACCTGCAGGACCGGGATCAGTTCCGGCTGGCGGGCGGCCGACTCCAGGAACTTACCAGCCATGATGGCCAGACCCAGACCGGCGCCCAGCGCGGCCAGGCCGATCATGATGCCGACGGCAAGGGCGGTGGAGCTCTGAATCTGCGCGAAGTTGGTCAGGACGGCGAAGTACATGGTTATCTCCAGGAACTTAAGTTGCTAAGGGTGATGAAACGGATGAAGGTTGAAACGCGTTGAAGCTTGAAACTCAGTGAGCGTCTTCCGACAGGCTCAGGTACACGATCGACAGCATCATGAAGATGAAGGCCTGCAGCGGGATCACCAGCAGGTGGAACAGCATCCAGCCGAGGCCGAACACACCACCGGCAATGGCACCGAAGAAACCGGCACCACCCAGCACCCAGATCAGCAGGAACACGATTTCGCCGCCGAACATGTTGCCGAACAGTCGCATCGCCAGCGAGATCGGCTTGCTCAGCCACTCGACGATGTTGAGGATCAGGTTGAACGGCATCATCCACTTGCCGAACGGCGCCGTCAGGAATTCCTTGATGAAGCCGCCCAGGCCCTTGGACTTGAGCGCGAAGAACAGCATCAGGAAGAACACGCTGATGGCCATGCCCAGGGTGGCGTTGACGTCAGCGGTCGGGACCGGCTTCCAGTAGTGCACGCCCGCCCATTCCAGCGGCTTGGCGATGAAATCGGCCGGGATCATCTTCAGCAGATTCATCAGCAGAATCCAGAAGAAGATCGTGATGGCGATCGGCGTGACCAGCTTGCTCTTGCCGTGGTAGGTGTCCTTGGCCTGGCGGTCGACGAACTCCAGGCAGATCTCGACGAAGGCCTGCCACTTGCCCGGCACGCCGGCGGTGGCCTTGCGGGTCCCCAGCCAGAACGCGACCACGATCACCAGGCCCATCAGGACGGCGGTGAGGAAGGTATCGACGTGGATATGCCAGAACATACCCTCACCCTTGCCGACCGGCGCGGTCAGGTTGTGCAGGTGATGCTGGATGTAGCTGGTAGGGGTTAGAGCCTCGCCCGCCATGTGTCCGGAACCTTCAGTTAATTGAATTCTGTCAACGCCTGGCCATGGCCAGGACCTGGAACATCAAGCCGACGGCGATACCGGCCAACAGCGCCAACGCAGGCAGCTTGAAGACCAGGAACCCCACCAGCAGGACGCCGAAAACCACGACCCACTTGGCCACGATCGCAATGATCAGGCGAGCCATCGCCGATCCTGCGGCCACCGCACCTCCGCCCAGCGCCATCCGTGCTGCAACCCAGCCACCGGCCGAAATGGCCACACCAGACGCCAGCGCGCCGAGGGCATATTTCGGACCCACCAGCAGGAAGGCCAGGGCCAGGACAGCGACCGCGGCCAGCGGGTAGACCGCGGCGCGCAGCATCAGTCGCCGACCCGCGTCAACGGAGTTCAGCACAGGACGTCCCGCGTGGTTGCATGTGGAGGGTTGAGGCGGCTACAGCAGGGGGGGCCTCATCGAGCCGCCAAATTATAGCAATGGGACAATTTGCGAGACAACCGCTGCCTGTTCATCCCGGGAAGGCGCAAGTTGCGGTAACGGTTACATTTTTGCGTACCACCGGGGGGACAATGACGTCCGCACGATGTTGCACCGCAGTATTGAACTTTGGTCGCAGTCGACGGAACTTTCACCGGATGCGCCGGTCCGATTACTCGACCTGCCTGCAGCATCCTCGTCGGCTCCACCCCGCAGGTCCCACGATGGCCCCGAAGCCCGTCTCCGGGGCCATCTTTTTGCATCGTCGTGACAGCGCTGAACGGTGCACACGCCGTGGACCATACGTTCACGGATGGTGGACGGGCCTGTCCCGCACAGTGGTCTTCACTCTGATGAACCACTGCAAGGACTCTTCGATGCGCCCCGTACCCACCCTGCTCGCCCTCTCCCTGCTCGCTGCCGGCGCCTCGTTCGCCAATGCCGCCCACGCCGCCGAAGGCGACGACCGTTTTGCCCTGCGCCTGGGTGCGATGAACATCGACTCGGACAACACGCTCCGCGGCAACACCAACGTGGCCGGCCAGGACATCGGTTTCTCCGAGGACTTCAAGCTGGGTGGCAAGGAGTGGGAGCCGCGCATTGACGGCATGTTCCGCATCAGCAACCGCCAGCGCCTGCTGTTCAACTACTTCAAGTACGACAAGGACCGCCGCGAGACCCTCGGCCAGGACATCTCCTTCGGTGACGTCAGCGTGCCGTCCGGCAGCTTCGTCAAGGGCGAACTGAAGTACCAGGTGGCCAGCCTGGTCTATGACTACTCGGTGGTGGACACCGACACCTTCGACCTCGGCCTGCAGCTGGGTGCCGAGTACGCCAAGGTCAGCACCAAGGCCTACGCCGATCTGGGCACTGTCTATGAAGGCCAGTTCCTCAACGAGAAAACCGACGGCGTGGCGCCGGTGGTCGGTGCACGCTTGAGCTTCACCCCGTCCGAGAAGTGGATGATCACCCTGCAGGGCCAGTACCTCAACACGCGCTGGGGCAGCTTCGATGACTACAAGGGCGACCTGAGCCGCGCCAACGCCATCGTCGACTACCGCTTCACCAGGAACTTCGGCGTGTTCGCCGGCTACGACTGGTTCAAGCTTGATGCGGACAAGAAGGGCAGCGATGGCACCATCGGCCTGAAGCAGGAATTCAAGGGCCCGGTGGCCGGTATCAGCTTCGTGTTCTGACACCCGCCCCTTCCACGGCACTCTCTCTCCTGGCGCGGCCTCCGGAACATCGGGGCCGCGCTCTTTTGTGCTGTTTTTCCCTGCGTGCAGCAGCAAGAGCAGCTGGGTCGAGCACTGGAGGGAGCGGGGGCCGCGTGCGAATGTCCCCCGGTGCCGGCCTGAGGCCGTCACCTCCTCCTTTACTTCGCACACAGCCCCCGCTCCCTCCGCGTGTCAGGCATCCCGGCGGCCAGAGCACCGGCTCTCGACTATCCGCAAGCCGAGCCGCTGTGCGGGTGGCAGGCGTTTGGACAAAGTAAAGGAGGAGGCGACCGCCGCAGGCGAGTGACGGGGACATTTGCCCAAATGCCTGCCACCCGCGCGGCGGCCCGAACGCTCGCAATGAGAGTGATCGAGGCTCAACAAAAAACCCCGGCAAACGCCGGGGCTTTTCATTTGGAACGGCGCGGGCGCCTTACTTCTTCTTCGGCATGTACAGATCAGTGATCGTGCCGTCATAGATTTCCGACGCCATCGCCACCGACTCGCTCAGCGTCGGGTGGGCGTGGATGGTGTGGCCGATGTCTTCGGCTTCCGCACCCATCTCGATCGCCAGGCCGATCTCGGCCAGCAGGTCACCGGCGTGCACGCCGACGATCGCACCACCGATGATGCGGTGGGTCTCTTCGTCGAAGATCAGCTTGGTGAAGCCCTCGGTGCGGCCGATGCCGATCGCACGGCCACTGGCGGCCCACGGGAACTTGGCCACGCCGACCTTCAGGCCCTTGGCCTTGGCTTCGGTCTCGGTCACGCCGACCCAGGCGATTTCCGGGTTGGTGTAGGCCACCGACGGAATCACACGGGCCACCCACTCCTTCTTGTGGCCGGCAGCCACTTCGGCGGCCAGCTTGCCTTCGTGCGTGGCCTTGTGGGCCAGCATCGGGTTGCCGACGATGTCGCCGATGGCAAAGATGTGCGGCACGTTGGTGCGCATCTGGCGATCCACCGGGATGAAGCCACGCTCGGTGACCTGCACGCCGGCCTTCTCGGCATCGATCTTCTTGCCGTTCGGCGAACGCCCGACGGCCACCAGCACGCGGTCGAAGGTGCCCTGCGCCAGCGCAGGCGCCTGGCCTTCCTCGGCAGCTTCAAAGGTCACGGTGATGCCCTTGGCATCGGCGGTGACGCCCGAGGCCTTGGTCTTCAGGTGGACTTCGATGCCCTGCTTCTTCAGGCGATCGGCCAGCGGCTTGACCAGGTCCTTGTCGGCGCCCGGCATCAGCTGGTCCATGAACTCGACCACAGTGACCTTGCTGCCCAGCGCGCTGTACACGGTGGCCATTTCCAGGCCGATGATGCCGCCGCCGACGACCAGCAGCGAGCCCGGCACTTCGGCCAGCTCCAGCGCATCGGTGGAGTCCATCACGCGCGCGTCGTCCCACGGGAAGTTCGGCAGCTTCACCGCCTGCGAACCGGCAGCGATGATGCACTTCTGGAAGCGCAGCAGCTGGGTGCTGCCGTCAGCGGCGGTGATCTCCATCTCGTTGGCCGAGATGAACCTGCCGACGCCCTGCACGTTGCGGACCTTGCGCTGCTTGGCCATGCCGGCCAGGCCCTTGGTCAGCTGGTTGACGACCTTTTCCTTGTACTGGCGCAGCTTGTCCAGGGTGATGGTCGGCTTGCCGAACTCGACGCCGAAATCACCGGCATGGGCCACTTCGTCGATTACCGCAGCGGCGTGCAGCAGCGCCTTGGACGGAATGCAACCGACGTTGAGGCAGACGCCGCCGAGGCTGGCGTAGCGCTCGACCAGCACCGTATCCAGGCCGACGTCGGCGGCGCGGAAGGCGGCGGTGTAGCCGCCCGGGCCGGAGCCCAGCACGACCATTTCGCATTCGATGTCGGCCGGCTTGCCGCTGGACAGCGCCGGCTTCGGCGCAGCCGGTTCAGCCGGGGCGCGGTGCGATGGGGTCACCGGCGGCTTGCTGGCCGGAGCGGCCGCAGCCGGAGTCGGCGCAGCGGCCTTGGCCGGGGCTTCGGCGGCGCCTTCAGCGTCCAGCACCACGACCACGGCGCCTTCGGACAGGGTGTCGCCCAGCTTGACCTTGATTTCCTTGACCACGCCGGCAGCCGAGGACGGCACTTCCAGGGTGGCCTTGTCCGATTCCAGGGTCACCAGACCCTGATCCTTCTTCACCGTGTCGCCGACGGCGACCAACACTTCGATCACCGGCACATCGCTGTAATCGCCGATGTCGGGAACCTTGACTTCAATCGTGGCCATGGTGGGTTTTCCTCGTGCCCGACCGGCATGGCCGGTGGGCTGTCACTGCATCTGTTCACGCGGCCGCGCCAGGGGCTGCGGCCGCACGGTGGGGGCGAAGCGGTGCTTTACAGCAGCACGCGGCGCATGTCGGCCAGTACCTGGGACAGGTACGTGGTGAAGCGTGCGGCCAGGGCGCCGTCGATGACGCGGTGGTCGTAGCTCAGCGACAGCGGCAGCATCAGCTTCGGTGCGAATTCCTTGCCGTTCCAGACCGGCTGGATGGACGACTTGGAGACACCGAGGATGGCCACTTCCGGTGCATTGACGATCGGGGTGAACGCGGTGCCACCGATGCCGCCCAGCGAGCTGATCGAGAAGCAGCCGCCGCTCATGTCGGCCGGGCCGAGCTTGCCGTCGCGCGCCTTCTTGGCCAGTTCGCCGGTTTCCTGCGCGATCTGCACCACGCCCTTCTTGTCCACGTCGCGGATCACCGGCACGACCAGGCCGTTCGGCGTGTCGGCGGCGAAGCCGATGTGGAAGTACTTCTTCAGGGTCAGGTTTTCGCCGCTGGCATCGAGCGAGGCGTTGAATTCCGGGAACTTCTTCAGCGCCGCGGCGCTGGCCTTGATCAGGAAAGCAAGCATGGTCAGCTTGATGCCGGCCTTCTCGTTCTCCTTGTTCAGCGCCACGCGCAGCGCTTCCAGGTCGGTGATGTCGGCCTGGTCGAACTGGGTGACGTGCGGGATCATCGCCCAGTTGCGGGCCAGGTTCGCGCCGGAGATCTTCTTGATGCGCGACAGCGGCTGGACTTCGGTCTCGCCGAACTTGCTGAAGTCGACCTTCGGCCAGGGCAGCAGGTTCAGGCCACCACCGGCAGCGACGGCAGCACCGCCGGCAGCCGGCACGCCACCGCTGAGCGCGGCCTTGACGAACTTCTGCACGTCAGCCTTGGTGATGCGGCCGCCCTTCTCGGTGCCGTTGATCTGCAGCAGGTCCACGCCCAGTTCGCGGGCGAACACACGCACCGCCGGGGTGGCATACGGCACCTTGGCCGGCAGCACGCCATCAGCGTTGAACTGCACCGGCGGGCTGGACGGGGTACCGGCCGAGGCGATCTCGCGGGCCGCCAGCTTGTCCGGCTGCGCCGGCACGGCGACCGGCTCGACCTTGGTGGCTGTCTCAGCGGCTGCAGGCGCGGCGGCAGCGGCGGCCTTGGTCGGTGCCGGCGCGGCAGCGCCCTCGGCCTCGATGATCGCAACCACATCGCCCTGCGACAGGTTGTCGCCGACCTTGACCTTGATCTCCTTGACCACACCGGCCACCGAGGACGGCACTTCCATGGTGGCCTTGTCGCTTTCCAGCGTGACCAGGCCCTGGTCCTTCTTGACCGTGTCGCCAACGGCGACCAGGACTTCGATGACCGGAATGCCGGCGTAGTCGCCGATGTCCGGCACCAGCGCTTCAACGGCACCACCGCTGGCAGCCGGGGCAGCTGCGGCCGGGGCCGGCGCGCTCTGGGTAGCGGCAGCCGGGGCAGCGGCCTTGGCCGGCGCCGGCGCGGCAGCCGCCGGCTTGGCGGCTTCCGCTTCGCCTTCAGCCACTTCGATCAGGGCCACGACCTTGCCTTCGGACAGGCTGTCGCCCACCTTGACCTTCAGCTCCTTGACCACGCCAGCCACCGAGGACGGCACTTCCATGGTCGCCTTGTCGCTTTCCAGCGTCACCAGCCCCTGGTCCTTCTTGACCGTGTCGCCGACGGCGACAAGCACCTCGATTACCGGGATATCGCTGTAGTCACCGATATCGGGGACAAGTGCTTCCTTGATTTCGGCCATGGGGATAACTCCGGCAATCTGGTGTAGGGAAACGTCTATTGTGCGGCCAGCGGGGTCCAGCGCCAACCGTTACAGGTGTTTTCAGTACGCACGCAGCCGGGACACGCTGTTGCCCATGGGTTGCGCCTGCCACCAGTCGGTAGCGTATTGTCCCTACGATGTCCGCTTCATGTCGCCAGTGCGTCTGCCACCGGCTGCCAGGCCTGGCGCAGGCGCGGCAGCGACCAGGCCGCATTGGCCGGGCTGGTCGACGGCAGTACCACCCGTTTCGGCGGGGCCTCCAACCGTGGCAGCACCCAACGCTGGAATGCCTGCGCTGACGCGGCGCCATTGCAGCCGACCAGCTTCAGCTCGGGCAACGCGGCGATCAGTTCCGGCAGTGCATTGGGCACTTCCGTGCCACGCACGATGTCCGCATCCAGACTGCCCCGGCGCTCACAGCGGCCGATCACATCCCACAGGCCGATGCCTGCGGCGTTCAACGCCTGCAGCCGCGCTGCATAGGGCAGATCCGCACTGAAGCCACAGATATCGGCCATCAACGGCCAGAAACGGTTGCGCGGATGCGCGTAGTAGCGCTGCTCCTGCAGCGACGCCACGCCTGGCATCGAGCCCAGCAGCAGCACGCGGCACTGCACGTTCACCTGCGCTTGCAGGCCAATGCACAACGTTGCTTCGCTCACATCTTCTCCAACTGCATGAATGTCAGCGAGGGCCGAAAACCCCATGAATGCAGGCATTCCGCACCCGTCGCTGAACAAGGAAAACTATTTTTTAACGTGCGTCGGATTCGATTCATGTTGGGGCGACTACGGTGTGCTCGCCCCGCAACCGGGGGCCCAAAACAAGAAACATTAGGAGATACCCCCATGCGCTCCATCCGTATCCTGAGTCTCGCCCTGCTGACCTCCGCCGCCTTTGCACCGGCCGCTTTCGCCCAGGACAGCAGCAGCACCGACACTGCCTCGGGCAAGCATTTTGCCGTGGTTGGCGGCATCTCGCTGCTGGAACCGAAGAACGACCCGATCACCGGCGTGAAGAAGACCGATGGCGGCCCGGCGCCGACCGTCAGCTTCAGCTACTACATCAACGATAACTGGGCCGTTGAACTGTGGGGCGCTGCCGACAAGTTCGAAAACAAGTTCAAGGGCCCGAACAACGCCCGCCTGGGCTCGGTCGAGCAGCAGCCGGTCGCGCTGAGCGGCCAGTACCACTTCGGCCAGGCAGACAACGTGTTCCGCCCGTTCGTGGGCGTGGGCTACTACCAGTCGAGCTTCAGCAACGAGAAGCTGGGCAACGGCGCTGACACCGACATCCGCTTCAAGGATGCCAAGGGCGTGATCGGTACCGTCGGCGTGGACATGAACATCAACTCCACCTGGTTCGCCCGTGCCGACGCCCGCTACATGCGCGCCCGCCCGGACGTGAAGGTTGGCGGCGAAAAGATCGGCGAAGCCAAGATGGATCCGTGGACCGTCGGCTTCGGCATCGGCGCCCGCTTCTGATCCAGGCTGCACCTGCTTCACTGATGTAACGCGACGGGCCCTTCGGGGCCCGTCGTCGTTTCCGTCACCCGCGTTCCACCTGTAGAGCCGAGCCCCAGGGCGGGGGGGTTTTTGTAGAGGCGGGCCCCAGCGCGACGATAGGGGAAGCCGCCCCGCCAGGGGGCGGGGCGAGACAAACACGG
>NZ_JAZKVY010000217.1:0-42019 GCF_036624925.1 Stenotrophomonas sp. A3_2 | reverse complement strand
GCTGACTGCTGACTGCTGTTGGTGGGTGTCGACCTTGGTCGTCACCAGAGCAAGCGCAGCGAAGCGACCCGCTTTTGCTTTTCTTTTTTCTTTTCCGTGGCTGGACGCCCACGGAAACTGTCAGAGGCCGGGCGGGGTGGGTTCGCGGGGGTGTCCGCGGCATGGATGCCGCGGCCAAGCCCCCAGGGACGGGTCCACGGCGTCCCCCGCGAACCCACACCGCCCGGCCAAGCACGGCTGTTGATTTGAGCGACCAGCCACGAGGGGCTCAGCCGTTCGCCGCCAACTCAGCATCCAGCGCGCGCAGGCGATCCACGGTACCCACATCGGTCCAACGCCCGCGATGGTGCTGCCCCGTCATCAACCCCTGCGCCATGAAATGCTTCTGCAGCGGCACCACCGAGAACTTCGGCGGCAGCCGCTCGCTACCCGGCGCATCGCCGATCACCGCGCGCCAGTCGGCCACGATCGAAGGACGGTACACGCCGATGCCGGCATAGGTCAGGCAGGGACCTTCGCGGTCATGGTGCAGCACCCCCTGCGTATCGAGGCGGTAGTCACCGTCGGGGTGTTGCGCCGGATTGTCGACCAGCACCAGGTGTGCCTGGCCCTGCGGCTCGCGCGGCAGCGTGGCGAAATCGAAATCGGTCCAGATATCGCCGTTCACCACCAGGAACGGGGCATCGCCCAGCACCGGCAATGCGTTGAGGATGCCGCCGCCGGTTTCCAGCGGGGTCGGCCCTTCGTGCAGGAAATGCAGGCGCACGCCCCATTGGCTGCCATCGCCCAGCGTTGCAGGGAACTGCTCGGCCAGCCACGCGGTGTTGACCACCACCTCGCGCACGCCGAGTGCGGCCAGGCGTTCCAGGTGCCAGACGATCAGCGGCTTGCCAGCCACTTCCAGCAGCGGCTTGGGCGTGTGCAGGGTCAGCGGGCGCATGCGCTCGCCGAGGCCGGCGGCAAAGACCAGCGCCTTCATCGGGCCACGCGCATCGGTGCACCCAGCTCGGCCAGCGCCGGCTTGATGCGCTCGTCCAGCAGCTGCTGCAGCGGTGCCAGCTCGCGGTAGCGCGGCAGTACTTCATCCAGGTAGCCGATGAAGCGCGGCGCGTCGTCCAGGTAATGGCCCTTGTTGTCGCGGTAGCGCAGGCGGCAGAACAGGCCAAGGATCTTCACGTGGCGCTGGATACCCATCCAGTCGGCATCGCGCAGGAAGGTGGCGCGGTCGGGTACCGGCAGGCCGGCGTCGCGTGCGCGCTCGTGGTACTGCGCCAGCCACTCGTCCACGCGCTGCAGCGGCCAGCTCAGGAAGGCGTCCTTGAACAGGCTCACCGCATCGTAGGCGATCGGGCCACGCACCAGGTCCTGGAAATCCAGCACCGCGGGGCCGTCGTCGACCGGCATCAGGTTGCGCGGCATGTAGTCGCGGTGGGTCATCAGCTGGGCCTGGCCCAATGCGTTGTCCATCAATCGGCGGTGTACCAGCTGCAGCCCTTCGATCTCGCCGCAGTCCAGTTCCAGCTGCAGGTGGCGTTGCAGGAACCATTCGTCGAACAGGCCGGCATCGCGCTGCAGCAGCGCTTCGCCGAACTGGCCGAAGTCGGCCGGTACCGGGATCGCCTGCAGGCGCAGCAGCTGTTCGATCGAACGGCCGAACCATTCATCGGCGTTGCGCTCGTCGAGGATCCTGGCCAGGGTCGGGCCGCCGAGATCTTCCAGCAGCAGGAAGCCGGCTTCCAGGTCCTGCGCCAGCAATGCAGGCACGCGCAGGCCGTTGTCGTGCAGCAGGCCGCGCATGCGCAGCCACGGCCGCGGATCTTCCAGCCCCGGCGGAGCGTCCATCACGATGTGGCTGCCGCGCGTGCTGGTGGTACGCCAGTAGCTGCGCATGCCGGCATCCACCGAAGCGCGTTCGACTACCGCGTTGGCGTCATCGAGCTGGGTACGGGCCCACTGCAGGCGCTGCGCGCTGCGCTGGGGATCGGAGGCGGGTTCGGTCATGCGGGCATATCCGGGCGCGCCGGGCGCGCCAACGTCGGGAGCAGGGGGGAAGGAGGGACGGCGTCAGCGGCGACCGCTGAACAGGCGCAGGACGGCCAGCACGGCCACCGCGCCCACCACCGCGCCGAGAAAACCGGCCGGTTCGCCGGGGGCGTACCAGCCCATGTACTGGCCGAACCAACCGGCCACCAGCGCGCCAATGATGCCCAGCACGATGGTCAGCAGGCAGCCCATGCGGTTGTTGCCGGGCATGAAGAAGCGCCCGAGCAGGCCGACGACGAAGCCGACCAGCAGGATGTACAGCCAGCTGCTGCTGCCGAACAGACCATTCATGTGCATGTGTTCCGCTTTGGGTGGACGCAGCCTAGCAAGGCCAGGCTGCGTCCGTCACGGTGTGCCGTAATCAGCAGCAGCCGTGGTCGCCGTGGCGGGTGCCGCTGTCGGCAGCCACCGGCGAACCGCTGGTCTCGCCGCGCAGGCTGGCGGCATAGTGCTCGCTGATCACCTTGGACACGCAGGCGGTGACCTTCTTGCCCATCGGGATGTGCAGGAACTCGTTGGGGCCATGTGCATTGGAATGCGGGCCGAGCACGCCGGTGATCATGAACTGCGCGCCCGGGAACTTCTCGCCCAGCATGCCCATGAACGGGATCGAGCCGCCTTCGCCCATGTACATCGCCGGCTTGCCGAAGAAGGCCTGGCTGGCGTCGTCAATGGCCTGGGTCAGCCACGGCGCCATGGCCGGTGCGTTCCAGCCGGTGGAGGCCTTTTCCAGGTCCAGGGTGACCTGCGCGCCGTTCGGCGGGTCGCGCAGCAGTGCTTCCTTCAACAGTTCGCCGCAGGTCTTGCCATCGGCAGTCGGCGGCAGGCGCAGCGAGAGCTTCACCGAGGTCTGCGGACGCAGCACGTTGCCGGCCGATTCCAGCGGCGGCATGCCACCGACGCCGGTGACCGACAGCGCCGGGCGCCAGGTGCGGTTGAGCACCAGCTCGGTCAGGTCCTCGTTCATGGGGCGCAGGCCGTCGACCATCGGGAACTTCTCGAAGATCTCGGTATCCACCACTTCGGCCGCGCGCTTGGCCTGTTCCAGACGTTCGGCCGGGATTTCCACGTTCATGCCGTCGATCAGGATGCGGCCGGTGTCCTGGTCCTCGATGCGCGACAGCAGCTGGCGCAGCAGGCGGAAGCTGGACGGCACCACGCCGGAGGCATCGCCGGAATGCACGCCTTCGTTGAGCACCTTCACGGTGAAGTTGCCGCCGGTCAGGCCGCGCAGCGAGGTGGTGCACCACAGCTGGTCGTAGTTGGCGCAGCCCGAATCCAGGCAGACCACCAGCGACGGCTTGCCAATGCGGTCGGCCAAGTGGTCGACGTAGGCCGGCAGGTCGTAGCTGCCCGATTCTTCACAGGCTTCGATCAGCACCACGCAGCGGGCGTGCGGCAGGCCCTGGGCCTGCAGCGCCAGCACCGCGGCCAGCGAGCCGAAGATGGCGTAGCCGTCATCCGCACCGCCGCGGCCATACAGTTTGTCGCCGCGCAGGACCGGGGTCCACGGGCCGAGATCGTCGTCCCAGCCGGTCATTTCCGGCTGCTTGTCCAGATGGCCGTAGAGCAGGATGGTGTCGTCGCCGGTTTCCGGGCCGGAGGCCGGAATTTCCAGGAAGATCAGCGGGGTGCGGCCTTCCAGGCGCACCACTTCAACCTTCAGGCCGGGCAGCTGCTGGGCCCTGGCCCAGTTCTCCATCAGCGTGACCGCCTGTTCCATGTAGCCGTTCTGCACCCAATTGGCGTCGAACATCGGCGACTTGTTGGGAATGCGGATGTAGTCGACCAACTGCGGGACGATTTCACTGTCCCACTTGTCATTGACGAATTGGCCGAGCTTGGCGCTGTCCATCTGAAACTCCGGTTGCATGGGCTGATCCCGCCATTCTACGCCTGTGCCACGGGTAGGGTTTTTCCTACATCACGTTGGGTATTTGGCTGGCTTTTAGAAATCCAGGAAACCGATAGGCTGTGTGCATGTGGTGACGGACACTGTTCCTACCGACGGGATTGCCGGTCGGGACGTCCAGAATCACAAGGAGATACACGTCGTGCCTTGGAGTGTCGTGTTGAGGGCACTGGTGCTGGTCGTGTGGATCGCTGGGGCGCATGCCGCCGAACCGATCGACATCAACCGCGCCGATGCCCAGGCGCTGCAGCAGGGATTGACGATGGTCGGAGCCGCCAAGGCTGAGGCGATCGTCGAGCACCGGCGCAGACACGGCCCGTTTCATCGCGTCGAGGACTTGGCGCAGGTGAAGGGGATAGGGAAAGCCATCGTCGAACGGAATCGACAGCGGATCACCGTAGGCAACAGGTTGTTGCCGGCGGATCCGGTACCCGGATCGGTACCGGTGCGAACCGTACCGAGGCGCTGACAGCAGGAATCGTCGGAACCGGCAGGACGCTGGTTCACCGGTCACGGACAGGACGCCCGTGACCACCGACCGCCGCAGGACGCGGCACCACTCACCAGGATGGTGGCATCACAGACCTGTGGAAGGGGCTGAGATACAAACAGGACAGACGCGGCCGCGTGCAGGATGCAACGCTACCCCCACAGCGCAGGATGCGAGGGGGCGGCAGCAGGCCGACAAGGACGTAACGATTGCCCGGTACGACACATGGCTGTGTCGCCGGGCAGTTTCATTTCCGGCGCCTGGTTTTGCCGCGGCCACCACGGGCCGATGGTGTACGGTGGCCGCTCCGCATGGAAAGGACCCCGCTGGATGCTTGTGCACCGCCCCACCACCCTGATGCTCGCCTTGGCACTGACCCTGCCACTGCAGGCCCACGCCGCTGCGCCTACGCCGGCCGCCAAGCCTGCAGCTGCCGCTGCGGCCACCGCCGAGGTACGCGGACCGACCGACCTCAAGCCGGGCGAATACCTGTGGCATCCGGAAATCTCGCCGACCGGCCCGATCGTGCTGGTGGTCAGCCTCGATGAGCAGCGCGCCTATGTCTACCGCAACGGTATCGCCATCGGCCTGACCACGATCAGCTCGGGCAAGGCTGGGCACGAGACGCCAACCGGCGTGTTCACCATCCTGCAGAAGGACAAGGACCACAGGTCCAACCTCTACAACAGCGCGCCGATGCCGTACATGCAGCGGCTGACCTGGGACGGTATCGCTCTGCATGGCGGCAGCCTGCCCGGGCATCCCGCCTCGCACGGCTGCGTGCGCCTGCCGCAGGCCTTCGCGCAGAAGCTGTTCAGCGAAACCCAGCGTGGCGATACCGTGGTCGTGGCCGACGCCAAGAGCTCGCCGATGACCCTGGCCTATCCGTCGGTACTGGCACCCGTGAATGCGCGTGGGCAGGCCCTGCCGGAGGCAGAGGGCGGAGCGCCGGCGCAGGCGTGGTGGAACGACAGCGCAGCCCCGGCCGGGCAGGTCGGCATCCTGGTCAGCCTGCACGACCAGCGCCTGTACGTGCTGCGCGATGGCGTGATGATCGGCGAGTCGCCGTTGAAGGCGGACGCGCTGCCGGCCTTCCAAGGGACCACGCTGTTCGTGATGGGGCAGGGTTACAGCGACACCCCCAGCCCGCTGGACGTGAACCAGCGCCTGCACCAGTGGACGGCCTACCCGTTGCTGGGCCAGGATCGCGCCCAGGCCACGCCGGACCTGCTGGCCACGCCCTCGCTGCCGATGGCGCTGCCGGCCGATTTCGCCCGCCAGCTGTACCAGGTGCTGGTGCCGGGCACGACCCTGCTGGTGACCTCGCTGCCGGCGGTCCGCCCAAGCCCGGCTGAATCCGGAATGCAGCCGGTCTTGGAATCCGAGCCGCCAGGGTCCACCCTCAAGGGCAACTGAGTCCCCTCGTTGTGCCCATGACTGCATCCCGCCTGTGCCGGCTGGCCGCGTTCGGCCTGCTGGCGACCTCGGCCAGCGCCCCGGCGCTGGCACAGACGCCCGCCCTCGCCACCTCTGCCGATGATCTGGCTGCCCTGCTGTCGCGCAGTGCGCCCAAGGCCGACCGCCACGTGTTGCAGCTGGCGGCGCGCGCCATGCGCTGCGCGCTGCAGCGGCCGGAGCTGGGCATCAACGGTGATCGGCTCAGCGTGATCGATTACTCGCGCCCGTCCACCGAGCCGCGCCTGTGGGTGTTCGACCTGGCCCACCAGCGCCTGCTGTTCGAGGAATGGGTGGCGCATGGCCGCAACAGCGGCGAGAACCGCACCGAGCACTTCTCCAACCGCGACGGCAGTTTCATGTCCAGCCTCGGCGCGTTCACCGCGCAGGAAACCTACATGGGCGGCAACGGCTATTCGCTGCGCCTGGCCGGGCTGGAACCGGGCTTCAATGACCGCGCGCGTGACCGAGCGATCGTCATCCATGGTGCGCCGTACGTGAACCCGGCTACCGCGCAGCTGCAGGGGCGGCTGGGACGCAGCCTGGGTTGCCCGGCGGTGCGGCTGTCGGTGGCCAAGCCGCTGATCGATGCGTTGCGTGGTGGCACGATGGTGTTTGCTTACTACCCCGACCAGGATTGGCTGAAGCACTCGCAGCTGCTGGCCGGCGGGTGCGGTGGACAGGGCACGCTCGCCACGCGGTGATGCACGACGGCGCGCGGCATGATGCAATGCGTGGATGAACATCGACTCCCTGCTGCACACTCCGAGCCAGGTCATTTCCAGCCTGGACTATCGCCGCGAACGCTGGCGGAATGGACTTGGCTGGACCCGCGAGATCCTGCGCCTGCCTGCGCAGGGGGATGACTGGGCGCTGCGCCTGTCGGTGGCCGAGATCGAGCAGGACGCCGCGTTCTCCGCCTTCCCCGGCGTGGAGCGCGAACTGGTACTGCTGCAGGGCAATGGCGTGCGCCTGCGCTTCGACGGTGGCCGTGTGGCCGAGGTGCTGCCGCCGCATGGACGGGTGCGCTTTGCCGGCGAGGAAACCCTGCATGGTGAACTGGTCGATGGCACCACCCACGACTTCAACCTGATGTGGAAGCGCGAGCTGCTGCAGGCCGAACTGTTGCACCGGCCACTGGTGGGCGCGATGTTCTTCTTCTGCGAACCGGGCGTGGCCTGGGCGCTGCATCTGTTGGCCGGTCAGGCGGCGTTCGGTGCCGACAGTGGCCTGCCGCCGCTGCAGGCCGGCGATACCGCGTGGTTGGCGGCCGGCGAACGTCAGCGGCACGCGTTGCAGGGCGGGGGCGAGTTGTTGGTGATCCGGGTCAGTGCGGCGGCGGGATGATGCCTCGGCACCGGTGGCTCAATCCACGCATGGCGTGGATCTACTGGGGTGTAGTTGCCATGCCTGGACACGCCGCGCAGTAGATCCACGCCATGCGTGGATACGGCCGCCAATGCTGCGTCATGGTGCGAACCAAGATTCGCACCCACCAGAAGGCGGTTCGCAGGCGTCGGTGCGTTCAGTAGATCCACGCCATGCGTGGATGCGGCAACCTCAATACACATCGCGCCGGTAACGACCGGCCAGCAACAGCGCTTCCTTGCCCGCAACACCCAGCACCTGTTCGATCACCGCATCCACCGCCGGGGCCATGCCCTGCAGGCTGCCGCAGACCAGGATCGTGGCGCCCTCATCCACCCACCGCCGCAGTGTTGCCGCTTCGGCCAGCAACCGGTCCTGCACGTAGCGATGCGCACCGCCATCGCGGCTGAACACTGCATCCAGCCGCGCCAGCGTGCCGTCGGCCAGCATCGCCTGCAGTTCTTCACCGAAGTGGAAGTCGTGCGTGGCGGTGCGCTCACCGAACAGCAGCCAGGTGCGGCGGGCGCCACTGCGTACGCGTTCGTGCAGGTGTGCGCGCAGGCCGGCGATGCCGGTGCCGTTGCCGATCAGCAGCAGCGGTACCTCGGCGGCGACGCCGTGGAAATTGTCGTTGCGGCGCAGGCGCAGCTGCACCGGCTCGCCAATGGCCGCGTGGTCGCACAGCCAGCCACTGCCGATGCCGGGTGTTCCGTCGGCGCGAAGCTGGCGGCGCAGCAGCAGCTCGACCGCACCGTCGGTCATCACCGAGGCGATCGAGTACTCGCGATGCGGCAGCGGTTGCAAGGTCGCCAGCAATGCGGGCAGGTCACCCGGAGCAACCAATGAGGGCAGGTGTGAGCGCGCAACGCGTGCCAGCAACGTCTGCCCGTCATCAAGCGCGATGTCCGCATCGAAGCCTTGTGCGTCCAGCCAGGCACGCACGGTGTGCGGTGCATGCTGCGGGCCGATTTCGGCGATGTCACCGGCCTGCCACTGCGCATCTGCATCGGCCGGGGGCTGCAGGCGCAGCCAATACACCGCGCCGCCGGGGCTGCCCGGGTTCAGATGCTCACGTTGCAGCAGCGTCCACGGCTGGTACTCGGCCGGCCTCCAGTCGGGCAGTTCGCTGGCGCCGCCGCCGAGCTGGCCCAGCAACTGCTGCCAATGGCGCAGCGCGGCCGGATCGGCGTTGTCGACGTCGATCGCATCGAACAGCGGATGCGCACCGTGCTGGCGCAGCCACTGGTCGAGCTGGTGGCCGAATCCGCAGAAGTGGCCGTAACTGCGGTCGCCCAGTGCGAGCACGCCGTACTGCAAGTGCTGCAGCGCAGGCGGTGAGGCCATCACGCCGCGCAGGAACGGCAGCGCATGATCGGGTGGGTCGCCTTCGCCAGTGGTGCTGGCGATGAACAATGCACGCTGGCTGTCGGCCAGCAGCGTGGCGTCGACCTCATGCAGGCCGCGCACACGCACCGGCACGCCGGCACCGCGCAATGCCTCGGCACTGCGTTCGGCCAGTTCGCGGGCAAAACCGGTCTGGCTGGACCAGACCATCAGGATCGGTGCGACGTCGCCAGAGGCAGCATCGTCGCGCGGTCGCCCACGCCACCGCAGTGCGGCGCAGGCCAGCGCATACAGCGCGGTGGCGATGATCGCGATCTGCGTTTGCCGTGCCGGCGGCGCGCCCTGCCACCAGGCTTCGCCGAGATGCAGTCGCAGCAGCGCGCAGGCGATCAGCGCCAGCAGGAGCAGGACCAGTGCGTTGCCGAGCCACGCGCGCGATGGACGTGCGCTCATGCGTCCTGCTCGTCGAGCAGGCGCTGTAAGGCGCTGCTGAGAAATTCCCGCGGGCCGTCTGCTGCACGCTGCAGGTAGCGTGCAGCCAGGCCTTCGCGTTCGGCCAGCGCCATGCCCTGTTCGTGGCCGAGCACGGTCAGTGCGGTGGCCCAGGCATCGGCGTGCATGGCGTCGTCGGCCACCACGGTGACCGCTGCGGCGACCTGGCGTACCGGCATGCCGGTGCGCGGGTCGAGACTATGGCTGAAGGCCTGGCCATCGGCCTGGTACTGGTGCCAGCGATCACCGGAGGTGGCCACCGCCTTGTCCTCCAGCGCCAGCACCCGCGGTGGTGTTTCGGTGTGCGCGTCTTCTTCCGGTGCGGATTCCACCAGTACGCGCCAGGGGTGGCCGTCCGGTTTTCGGCCGTAGCCGGCCAGTTCGCCACCGACCTCGATCAGTGCAGCAGCGATACCCTGATCGCGCAGCCAGGCGGCCACGTGATCGACGCCGAACCCCTTGGCGATCGCAGAGAGATCCAGTTCCAGTCCGCCCGGTTGCAGCAGCGCATCGCTGCGCCATTGCAGGCGCTGCCAACCGCAGCGCTCGCGCGTGGCCTGCACGGTGGTGGCATCGGGTTGGCGGCGTTCGCCGGCATGTGCACCGAAACCCCACAGTGCCACCAACGGGCCGACGGTAGGATCGAATGCACCATCGCTGGCGGCGGCGATGGCCTGTGCGCAGGCCAGCACCTGGCGGGTTTCAGCCGGCAGCACGCACCATTGGCCCGCGTTGGCGCGGTTGTAGCGACTCAGGTCCGAGCCGGGCTCCCAGGTGCTCATCTGCGCGACCACCGCATCCAGCCGCGCCTGGATGCCGGCATGCAGCAGGTGCAGGTCGCGCTGGCGCGGCGCAACCAGCGACACGCTCCAGGTGGTGCCCATGGTGGTGCCGCCGAGGCGGGCGATGTCGAGCTGGGGATCGGTCATGGTGGTGTGCTGCAGATGCGATGCCGGGGCTGCCCGGCATCGCGGTCCACATTACTGCGGCAGCACTTCCAGCGTGGCGACGTAGCTCAGGCGGCGCTTGGCGGCCTGCTTCACCGAGGTCTTGTTGTCCTCGGTGCCGGTCTCCAGCCAGTACATGCCGGCTTCCGGCCAGGTCACCTTGATCTCGCCCTTGGCATCGCTGGTGACCTTCAGTTCGTCCTGTGCGTTGCGGTAGCGGGTGGCACCACGCACGATCTCGAATTCCAGGCCGGCGGCCGGCTTGCCGTCGACCAGCACGCGGAAGGTGGCTTCCTCGCCGGCGAACAGATCGTTCGGGTGGCCGACCGCGACCAGCTCGATGCCGCGGTTGGTCGGCTTCAGCGCGGTGTCGTTCGGCGCACCGTTGGTGACGAAGGTCTCCACGCGGCCGACCGACTGGCTCACTTCCAGCTTCTTCGCATCCTTCGGCAGTTCACCGAAAGTGGCAACGCTGCCACGCCAGCGCTTGCGCTCGCCGTTCTGCTCGTAGGTGGCGAACAGGCCGTCATTGACCGACGCGATGCGGTAGGTGCCGGGCTGCTTCAGTTCGATGTCGAACACGCTGCGGTACTTGCCGGTGGAGGCGTTCTGCGGCTGCACGGTGCTGCCGTCCGGCGCGGTGATCACCAGCGATTCCAGGCGCAGCGGCACGTGGTTGAAATAGAACAGGTCGTTGGAGACCGCACCGTCGACAGTGATCCACGGCGCGTTGCCGGCGATCACGGTCTGCGAGGGCAGCAGCCAGGCCTTGTGGGCCAGGGCGGAGAAGGGAAGGGCAGCGGCCAGGGCGGCGGCGAGGACGAGCGTGCGCTTCATGCGGAGGACTCCAGTGGATGCGGGGTGATGCGGCAAGGAGAAGGGGATTACGACTTAATCCCCTCCGTCCCCTCTCAGGGTTTGACGGACAGGGTGACCTGGCCCAGTTCGGTGGCGCCCTGCGCCTTGCCGTTCTGCGCGGCGGTGGCCGGCCAGGTAAAGGGGATCTTCAGCAGTTCACGGCCGCCGACTTCGCGCACCGCCTCGACCACCAGGGTGTAGTTGCCGGGGGCCAGCTGCTTCAGTGCCGGCTGCTTGTCGTTGAACGACAGCGCGTGCTTGCCGGCCGGGCGGGTCGGGCCGGTCACGCCGTCCACCGGCACCTGCAGGGTGCGGCCGCTCTTGCGCCACCACTGGCGCAGGTCGGGCAGCCACTTGGTGCCGTGGCCTTCGCTGTTGCTGGTCTGCTGGTACCAGACCGACAGATTGGCCGCGACCTTCTGGTCGGCGCCTTCCAGCCACACTGCCACGTACGGGCGGTGGTACTCGGCCACGTTGAGCTTGGGCACTTCGACGTTGATGTCGAGGGTGGTGGCATAGGCCGGCGAGGTGGCCAGCAGGCCGCTGAGGGCGATGGTCAGGGTGACGCGCATGGGGCGGCTCCGGAAACGAAGGAAAGTCAGTGGATCAGCAGCAGGGCGATCAGCAGCGGGATCATCAGACCGAGGCCGACCAGCGGCCAGGTCATGCGCCGCTGCCGCGCATGCAGGTGCAGCAGGAACAGGCCGGTGATGCAGAACACCAGGCAGGCCACGGCGAACAGGTCCAGGAACCAGCCCCACGCCGGGCCCGCGTTGCGGCCCTTGTGCAGGTCGTTGAGGTAGGACACCGCGCCGCGCGAGGTCGATTCGTATTCCACCGCGCCGGTCTCGCGGTCGATGCTCAGCCAGGCGTCGCCACCGGGGCGCGGCAGCGACAGGTAGATCTCCTCGGTCGACCACTCGGCCGGGCGGCCGCCAATGGCGATGCCCAGCTGCGTGTCCAGCCATTGCCGGGCAGGGCGCGGAATCGGTGCGTTGCCGTCCTCGCGCGTGCCCAGTTGGCCCAGCAGTTCGGCCGGCAGCTCCAGATGCTGGTTCTGCACCTCGGGCTTGGCCTCGATCTTCGCTGCATGGTTGAGGGTCAGGCCGGTCACCGCGAACAGCAGCATGCCGATCAGGCACACCGCCGAGCTGATCCAGTGCCACTGGTGCAGCGTCCGCAGCCAGAAGCCACGGTTCTGTTGCTGCTGCACGGTGGAAGAGGCAGGACGGCTCACGGCACGGTTCGAGGCGGACGGGGACTGCCCATTACATCATTGATGAGAATAGCTCGCAATTGCGTGTCGTTCTGTATCCCTGGAGGGCGATTGCCGGCCAGCGGCCGGCACTACCGGGGTTCCGGGAAACAACGTCGGATTGCCGGCCAGCGGCCGGCACTACCGGTGCGTGGCGGTCAGAACTTCGCGTTGAGCGAGATCCAGTAGCTGCGGCGCTGGTCCTTGGTCGCATAGTCGTCCACGCAGTTGAATTCGCTCTGGCTGATCAACAGGCACGACTGCGAGACGAAATCCTTGTCGAGCAGGTTGTTGACCCGTGCGTTCACCGTCAGCCAGGGCGTGGCCTTCCAGCTGCCACCGAGATGGAAGATCGTGTAGTCCTCGTAGTAGCGGGTGTGGCTGGCGCCGCTGGCATCCAGCAGCGTGTCGCGGTAGCGGTCGTAGCGGCCCTCACCGATCAGCGACAGGCTGACCGCTTCATTGATCTGCCAGTTGAGGCTGGCGTTGGCCATGTGTTTTGCCGGCATGGTGCCGCTGATCGGCAGCCCCTTCTGTGCGCCACTGGTCTGCTCACTCTTCGTCCAGGTGTAGTTGCCGCGCAGCTGCAGGGTGTCGAGCAGGTCGACATGACCGGCCAGCTCGGCACCGCGGGTCTCGGCCTTGTCGATGTTCACGCTCTGGGTGAAGGTGCTGTAGCCCAGTGCTGCCCAGCCTGGGCCGATGTCCACGCAGTAGCCGCTGCCGGCGCGGGCCACTTCGCAGTTGGGGAAGGTGCCGCCGCTGGCGATCTTGTCCTCGAATTTGTTGAAGAAGCCGGTCACGTTGAAGCCCCAGCGCTGGCCCTCGTAGTAGGCGGCCAACTCGTAGTTGGTGCTGGTTTCAGGCTTCAGGTTCGGCGAACCCACCAGCGGCAGCACGCCCTGGCCACCGAAGCCGGTGATGCCCGGGAACAGCTGGTCCGGACGCGGGGTCTTGTAGCCGGTGCTGACGCCGCCCTTGAAGGTCCACGCGTCGCTGGCGTTCCACACAAGGTAGCCGCGCGGGCTGACATGGCTGCCGAACACGTTGTGGTCGTCGTAGCGCAGGCCGAAGGTAGCGGTGAGGGTATCGGTCAGGGCCCAGTTGTCCTCGGCGAACAGCGCCCACATGCGGTGCTTCTGCTTGGTGTTGCTGCGGTAGCCGGCGCCATCCATGCCGAACACGCCGTCAATCATGTCGGTGTCGTTGTACTGGCCGCCGACGGTCAGCGTGTGTGCGCCGAAATCCAGATCGAGCATCGTGTCGAGCACGTAGCCTTCCAGCTCCATGGTGCGCAGCGGACGCGGCAGGAACGCCTGCAGGCGCGCCATCTCGCTGGGATTGAGCGCAGTCAGCGCATTGCCACGGCCGGCCG
This sequence comes from Stenotrophomonas sp. A3_2, assembly GCF_036624925.1. Taxonomy (NCBI): domain Bacteria; kingdom Pseudomonadati; phylum Pseudomonadota; class Gammaproteobacteria; order Lysobacterales; family Lysobacteraceae; genus Stenotrophomonas; species Stenotrophomonas sp. A3_2. The sequence continues at coordinate 28,480 of NZ_JAZKVY010000217.1, read as the reverse complement.
CGCAGTTGTTGGCAGCACCGGTACGACGGCAGACGTCATTCCACAGCGTCTGCAGGTTGGCGCGCTCGTCCAGGGTCAGCGGCAGCGAACGACCCAGGTTGCTGCTCTTGCTGTGGGTCAGCGAGGTCTGCCAGGTGCCGAAGCTGTAGCGGCCCTGGTGGGTCAGCGATACCTGGTCACGCTCATAGCGCTGGTAGGCGGTGTAGCCCACGCGCGGCTGCACCACGCGGCGGGTGACGGTGCCGCTGCCGTTCGGGTTGGGGATGACCGCATTGCCGACGCGCCACAGGCTGGCCAGGCTGTCCAGCGTGCCGGTCTGGCCTTCGCTGTTGTCGTACTTCTGCCGCGACACGTCGTAGTCCAGCCACAGTTCGTGATCGTCGTTGACGCGGAAGTCCAGGCGTACGCCGGTGTTCCAGTTGGTGTTGGCCACCGACTTGCCACCGCCGCCGAAGCCGATGCTGCGCTCCCACAGGCTGCCGTCGGGCAGGGGCAGTGCATCCCACTCCGGATTGGAGGCCTTGGCGTCGTAGTAGCTGCCGCGCACCGCCAGGCTGAGGCGGTCCTTCAGCAGCGGGCCGCTGAGGTACAGGTCGGTGGTGCGTGCATCACCGAACTGGTCATCCTGCTGCACGGTGAAGCCCTGGGTCACGGCGCCGTGCCAGCTGTCCTGGTTGCGTCGGGTGATGATGTTGATGACGCCGCCCATCGCGTCCGAGCCATACAGCGTGGACATCGGGCCGCGCACCACTTCGATGCGTTCGATCGCGTCCAGCGGCGGCAGGTAGGCGAACTGGCCGCCACCGAAGTTGTTCGGGTACAGCTGGCCGACATTGCTCTGGCGGCGGCCGTCGATCAGCACCAGGGTGTACTCGGACGGCAGGCCGCGCATGGAGATGGTGGCGCGGCCGTTCTTGTCGCTGGCCTCCAGGCCGACATCGATGCCTTCGACGTCGCGCAGCGCGTCGACCAGGTTGGTGTAGGGGCGCTTGCTGAGTTCTTCGCGACTGACCACGCTGATGCTGGCCGGTGCATCGACCACCTTCTGCTCGAAGCCGGAGGCGGTGACCACCACCTTGTCCAGCGTCTGTGGCGTGCCGGAAGCGTCACCGTGGGCGAAGGCAGGGGCGGTCATGGCCACCAGCACGGCGCTGGTCAGCAGGGTACGGGACAGGGACGAACGGACACGATGGCGCTGGGCCATGGCAGTAACCTCGAAGGATGCAGGGTGGTGCGATGCCAGGCGCGAACGGTCGGCATGCACGGGGAGGCCCGGTCAGGGGCGGCAGGGATGAAGCAGGCAGCGGCGCGCTGACGCGACCGTGCAGGTGGTCACGCGGGGCCGTGAATCAGGCGAGCGGCGGCGCCTGGCCGCGTTGCTGGCGGCGTCCGGGCGCGTCGGCCCAGGGCGTGTCCGGAGCGGCCAGCGGCCAGTCCGGGCGCACGCCGGGCATGGCCGGCGTAGCGGGTACGAGTTCAAGCTCGGTGCGCAGCCATTGGCTGGCCAGCAGCAACGGCGGGCGTGCCTTCTCGGCTGATTTCACCGGGGCGGCAGCACAGCGGCGCAGCTTGGCCGGTGCCTCTTCCAGCAGGGGGGCTTCGCCACCGCGCTCTTCCAGCGGCATCTGCACGGCCATTCCGGCTTGCCCGTGTGGCAGCAGGGGCAGGGTGCCCAGCAGCAAGGCCAGCATCGCCACCCACGCCAGCAGGCTGGCCAGCGCAGGACGCTGGCCGCGCATGGCGGTGCCCATCTTGCGATGGATGAGTGGGCGAGGGCGAAGCGGGCGCAGCAAGCAGGGGTCCCCAAGGGTCTGCCGGCAGCGGCCGGCATCAACGGGGCGTGATTGTAATGAGAGCTGTTATCTGTTGCAAATGAGAATGATTGCCAAAATGTCGCGGACTGGCCGGATGGGGCTCAGACTTCGCTCCATCGCCGCAGCAGGTTGTGGTACACGCCGGTCAGCTGCAGCACCGCCTCGGCGTCGCCGCCGGTCTGCCGCAGGCGCTCGATCGCGCCATCCATTTCCCACAGCAGGCGGCGCTGCACATCGTCGCGGATCATGCTTTGTACCCAGAAGAACGAGGCCACGCGCGCACCTCGGGTGACCGGCCGCACCTGGTGCAGGCTGCTGGACGGGTACACGATCAGGTCGCCAGCGGGCAGCTTCACTTCATGCTCGCCGTAGGTATCGCTGATGATCAGTTCGCCGCCCTCGTACTCGTCCGGCGCGGACAGGAACAGGGTGCAGGAGATGTCCGAACGCAGCTGTTCGCCGTTGGCCAGGTTCATCACCGCGCCGTCGACGTGGAAACCATAGGTGCCGCCGCCGCTGTAGCGGTTGAAGCGCGGTGGCAGGTACTTCAGTGGCAGCGCGGCGCTGAAGAACAGCGGATGCCGGGCCAGCGCGACGAGGATGATCTCGCCCAGTTCGCGGCGCAGCGGCGAGGCCTCGGGCAGCTGCTGGTTGTGCTTGGCCTGCGCGCCCAGATGGCCGACGGTCTCGCGGCCATCGGTCCAGTCGGCGGCATCCAGCCGGCGGCGGAAGTCGGCCACCTGGTCGGCGCTGAGAACGTCGGGGATGTGCAGCAGCATGCGGGACTCCTCAGAGGGACGGCGGTGCGACCAGGGCGCGCACCTGTGGATGCGGCGATGCGGCCAGTTCCGGCACGAGATGCGCCATGAACGCCGGGCTGCCGTGGGCCAGTGCAAGCCGCAGCCAGTGCACGGCCTGCTCGACCTGGCCGGCCTGCAGCAGGATCGAGGCGTAGTTGGCCTGGCCGCGGAAATCACCGGCCTCGGCCGCGCGCTGGTACCAGTCCAGCGCCGCCTGCGGATCGCGCTCGATCTCCAGTCCGTCTTCGAGGTGGCGGGCCAGCAGGTTCATCGATTTGGCGTGGCCCAGGTGCGCGGCGCGCGTGTACAGCGCCAGCGCCTGCGCGCGGTCCAGCGGCACGCCGCGACCGGTGGCCAGCAGGTTGGCCAGGTTGTACAGGCCCCAGTCCAGCCCGGTATCGGCCGCGCGGCGGTACCACACCGCGGCCAGCGCCGGGTCGGGGGCGGTGCCCTGGCCCAGTTCGTGGCAGCGGCCCAGCATGTTCATCGCCATCGGCGCGCCGTTGTTGGCGGCGGTTTCGTACCAGAGCCGTGCCGCCGAGGCGTCCTGTGCGGTGCCTTTGCCTTCCATGTGCATCTGCGCGAGCAGCAGTTGTGCCTCGACCTGTCCGGCCCGCGCGGCGTCGCGCACATGCGCGAAGGCCGCCTGCGGATCGTGCTGCAGCAGCTCGGCCAGAGCTTCGCTGTCGATGGGGGTACGGGGTGCCATGGGGTGAGTATCGCCGGAAACAAAAACGGCGGCAGGAGAGCCTGCCGCCGTGGTGGAGCGCAGTTACATCAGAACTTCACGTTCAGTGCCAGGGTGGCCGAGCGACCCGGGGCGATGCTCGCGTAGTGCGAGGCATAGGCCTTGGTGAAGTAGGTCTTGTCGGTCAGGTTCTGCACGTTGAGCTGCAGGCTGATGTTGTCCTGGATCGCGTAGCTGGCCATCGCGTCGAAGCGGGTGTAGCTGGCAATCCACTTGGTGTTGGCCACATCACCGTACTGCTTGTCCGAGTAGAACGCACCGGCGCCGACGGTCAGGCCGATCGGGAAGCGGTACGTGGTCCACAGGTTGGCGCTGTGCCTGGCGGTGTTCGGGAATTCGTTGCCGTTGTTCGGCGATGGCACGTAGACGTTGGACGGGCAGGTGCGGCCCACCGGTGCGCCACAGACAAAGCCATTGTCCTTCAGCTCGGAATCGAGGTAGGTGTAGCCGCCGTACAGGCTCCAGGCCTCGGTCAACTGGCCGTTGAAGCCCAGCTCGAAACCGTTGATCTCTTTCTTGCCGGCGTTCTGGCTGGTGCCGTTGTCGATGGTCACGCGCGCGTTGTTCATCACGGTGTGGAAGATCGCAGCAGTCAGGTTCAGGCGGTTGTCCAGCAGGTCCCACTTGGTGCCCAGTTCGAGGTTCTTCGTGTCCTGCGGCTTGAGGTCGGCAACGGCCGCGCTCAGGCCGTCCGAACCGTCACCACCGTCCATGCCCGGCGGGGTCGAGGAGGTGCCCCAGGACAGGTAGATGCTGCCGTTGGCGGCCGGCTTGAACACCACGCCGGCCTGGTAGTTCAGGAAGTCGTTGCTGTTGCGCACGCGGGTCGGTGCCTTGCCGGCCACCGGCGTGGTCAGGGTGGTACGGAAGTCGTCGTAGCGCAGGCCGAGGTTGATCATCCACTGCTCATTGAGCTCGATGGTGTCGAACACGTAGGCCGAGGTGGTCCTGGTGCGCTGCTCGACGTCCAGCGCCTTGTCGCTGCGATAGACGATCTGACCGGCCGCCCACGGATCGTTCGGGTTCGGCTTGTTGAAGTCGGTGCAGTTGTAGCCGGTGGCCGCGCCGGACACCTGGCAGCGAGTGCTGTTGGCGCTGTTTTCAAGGGGATTGGCGGTGCCCGGCGACATCAGGTAGCTGCCACGGGTCATCTTCTCGTCGCTGTACTCCAGGCCCGCGCTGTAGCTGTGCTTGAGCGCGCCGGTCTGGAACGCACCGGTCAGGCCCAGCTGGTCGGCGAAGCTCTTGACGTCGACCGCACGGGTGTTGGTGCGACGCCACAAGGTGCCGTACAGGTTGGGGTTGCCCTTGCTGTCGTCCGGCTGGGTCCACAGGTAGTCGTTGCTGGTGTTGCCCAGGCGCGCGATGTTGCGCAGCTTGTGGCCACCGAAGTCGTAGCTGGCGTCCAGAGTGCTGATGTCGGCGCGGGTGCGCTGGAAGTCACGGTCGACCAGGCCGTAGTAGTTGTTGCGGTCCGGCACCATTGGGCGGCCATCACCGTTCCTGGCCACGTTCGGGCCGCTGGAGAACGGATTGTTGTAGGGGAAGCCACCCGCATCGGGCAGGTCATCGCTCTGCATGTGGTAGTGGCTGGCGATCAGCTGCGCCGGGCCGTTCAGGCCGAACGCGATCGACGGCGCGATGCCCCAACGGCTGACGTTGGCGGCGTCGCGGCCGGCGATGTCCGATTCGTGCTTCATCAGGTTCAGGCGGGCGGCGATGCCATCGCCCAGCACGTAGTTGGCGTCCACGGTGCCGCGTGCGTAGCTGTCGGTACCGATGCCCATGCTGGCGCTGGTCTCGTTCTTCAGCTTCGGCGTCTTGCTCACCAGGTTCAGGCTACCACCACCGGAGTCACGGCCGCCGTAGGCCGAGCTCGGGCCCTTGACGACTTCCACCTGCTCCAGGTCGAAGATCTCGCGGGTCTGCGAGCCGACGTCGCGCAGGCCGTCGACGAACACGTTGCTCTGCGAATCGAAGCCACGGATGAAGGGGCGGTCACCGGTCGGGTTGCCGCCTTCGCCGGCACCGAAGGTGATACCCGGGACCATGCGCAGCGCATCCTGCAGGTTGGTCGCACCGGTTTCGGCGATCAGCTTTTCCGACACGATCGACACCGACTTCGGGGTGTCCAGCAGCTCGGCGGTGAACTTCGGCGAGGACGGGTTGAACCAGCTGCCGCGCACCTGCACCTTGTCCAGCTCAGTGGCGTTGCGGGAGCCGGCGTCGGCGCTGTCGGCGGCCTGCGCAGCCAGCGGCGCGAAGCCCGCGGCCAGGGTGGCGGTGGCGAGCAGGGAAACGCGCGGGGCGTGCTTGCGGGACGTGATGTAGGTCATGGCGATGGGTCGTGGCGTGGATCGGGAAAGGGGAGAGCCGTAGCGCAGGCAGCGCGTGGGCACGTGGAGAGCTTCGTCTGTAGAGCCGAGCCGATGCTCGGCTATGGGCGAATGACGTCAGACGCACGGCAACAGCCGCAGGGCGTCTCAGCTGGCGTGCGGTGCGGGCGGTGCGTGGCCGGGGTTCAACCGCAGTGCGGGATCGTGCAGCTGCCAGCGCAGGGCGTTGGAGCGCCACAGCGGAACATGCGCGACCAGGGCGGCGCGCGGGGGAGCCAGTTCGGTACAGGGCGTGGTGCCCTCGCCATCCAGCGGCGGCTCCGGTGCTGGCGCGGCATGGTGCGGGCACTCGTCCGCCGGCGGGGCCGGCATCGGCATGACCTGATGCAGATCTTCAGCCTGTGCCTGCCAGCCGTTGGCAGCAGGGCCGTTGTCGCGTCCTTCGTGCAGTGCCGACCAGCCCAGCAGCAGCGTCAGCAGCACGGCCACAAGCAGCGGCCACCCTTGACGGGCAAGCTGGCACAGCGTGGCGGTGGGCGCGGGCGAAGCCATGGCGCGAGGGGCGGAGTCGTTACGAAGATGTTACGTAGAATAACATCAACGATAATGATTCGCATGTACGGGGCGTGGCGGCCCCCCGAGGCGGCCACGGGGCGCCCTGGAAGGGTCCTCATGGCCTTCCGGTAGATCCACCCTATGGGTGGATGCTCTCTGGCGGGGCGCCCCGTGAATGATCTCTCCGGGCGGAGCGCCGCCTCATTCCCGGTCGTCGCGGGTCCAGATGGCGTCGTGCTCGCGCTTCACCGGAAACTTGGGCACAGGGCTGTAGGCCGGCGCGCACAAAGCGCGCCCGTCACGCACGTTGAAGCGCGCCCCGTGCAGCACGCACTCCACACTGCCTTCGGTGGTGTTGAACTCGCCCGAGGACAGCTCGAACTCTTCATGCGTGCACTGGTCTTCCAGGGCGTACAGCTCGCCGTCGAGGTTGAATACCACGATCGGCGTGCCGGTCACCTCGTCGAACACACTCTTCATTTCGCCCGGCAACAGCTCGGCGCCGGCACAGACAAAGGTCCAGGCCTCGCTCACGCGACGGCTCCGGACAACGGCTTTTCAAGGATCTCGAAGCGCAGGTCGTCGCGCTTGGGGATGCCGAAACGCTCGTCGCCATACGGGAACGGCTTCTTGATGCCGGTGCGGCTGTAGCCGCGACGCTCGTAGAAGGCGATCAGTTCGTCGCGCACGTCGATCACCGTCATCTGCATCACCGGCACGTTCCATTCGCGTGCGGCGTGCGCTTCGGCGGCGTCCATCAGCTGCTTGCCAACGCCGCCACCCTGCTGGGCCGGGTCGACCGAGAACATGCCGAAGTAGCCCTTGCCGTCGACATCGGCGACATGGGCGCAGGCCACCAGCTGGTCCCCGCGCTCGGCCAGAAGGATGGTGGAGCGCGGGCGGTCCAGGTCGGCCTGGATGCCTTCGGCGTCGATGCGGGCGCCGTCCAGCAGGTCGGCTTCGGTGGTCCAGCCGACGCGGCTGGCATCGCCGCGGTAGGCCGAGGTGACGAGGGCAATGAGGGCGGGGATGTCGGCCGGCGTGGCGGCGCGGAAGGTCAGGGTGCTCATGGGGACATTCTAGGTGGAGCGGGGAAGGGCACGGGAGGCCGCTGGCTGACGTGACTTTGCCGAGTGTGGCCAATACGTGGACTTGACGCCATCTTCATTATTCGTTCATATCTGTGACCAGCACCCGCCCACCGTGAAGCGACGCGTGGCTGTCTGCCGGCGTGGGTGCCGCCTGGTCGAAGGTCAACTGCCGTTCGGCGCGGGTGGGGCACACAGGGACGTCGATCCAGGGAGGATCTGCATGCAGTCTGGCCTCATTTCATATCCGCGCGCCGCAATGGCTGCCAAGGGTCTTCTTCTCGGTGTCGTTGCCCTGTGCGTGCTGGCACCGGTCGGCGTTTCCGCCCAGATCGTTCCCACCTGGCGGCAGGAGTACGACAAGCGACTGAAGTACGGGGACCTTGTCGAACCGCTGAAGGGCGAGATCTTCGGCGAGCAGGTCAATCTCTACGACGGCTCGATCAGCTTCAAGGCCACGGATGTTTCGATTCCGGGCAATGGCAGCCTGACGATGACCTTGGGCCGCAGCTATCGCGATGGCGATGGCAGTAGTGAGAGCCCATTCTCGGATTGGGATCTGGATATTCCGTCCATGTCCGGCGTCTATGGTGATCTGCCGGAGACCGCTGCTGTCGGCTACTGGGCGCCTGCTGCGCGCTGCAGTACGGTGGCGGCGCCCCCAGCGCTGGAGGTCTGGAACCGTCGCCAAACCCAGACCGTCAATTTCAGTCCCACTACATTCTGGGATGGCGTGCGCCTTTCCCTGCCAGGCGGTGGCGGTGAGCCGGTCCTGGGAGGCAGCGGTGATGCGCGCCAGCCGCAGCCACAGTTTGGCGAACCGGCGCCTTGGAATACCAAGGGCGGCTGGACGTTCAGTTGCCTGACCGCCCTGAAGAGCGGACAGCCGGGACAAGGCTTCCTTGGTCATGCGCCCGACGGTACCAAGTACTACTTCGACTGGATGGTCGCCAAGCCCCACAACGGTGCAACGCTGCAACCCTACGGGCCAGAGAGCAATGCACTGCTGAATCGAAAGCGTGTGTTCCTGTACCCATCGCAGGTTGTGGATCGCTTCGGCAACTGGGTGCGCTACGAGTGGAGTGGCGACCGGCTGTTGCGCATGGTTGCCAACGATGGCCGCGAGATCAGCCTGGGCTACAACGCGAAAGGACTGATCGCGTCCGCAACCGCTGCAGGGCGCACCTGGACTTATGGGTACACGGAGGCCGATATCCTGCGGACAGTGACGCTGCCGGACGGTACCCAATGGGTCTACAACCTGCCGCCGCTGTCAGTCACCCACAAGTATGCCGACTACATCGGGCAGAGCATCTGGGAGTACATGGACTACCCGGCCACATGCTCGCGCGTCAACAAGATCGTGCCCAGCGAGATCACCCTGAGCATCCAGCATCCGTCGGGTGCGCTGGGAACGTTCCTGTTCCGCCCGTTCCGCCACGGGCGCAAGAATGTAAAGCTGGATTGCCAGACCTCTGGCGACAATCACCTGTTTGCCGATGGCTGGAACTACACGCCGGTCTACCGTGACGCAATGTCGCTGGTGACCAAGACCATCAGCGGTCCGGGCATGCCCACTGCACAGTGGACTTATCAATACACCAATCTCAACGGTGCTTTCGCCCAGGACCTGGGCGGTCCAGTAATCCCGGTGGGCCAGGCAGAGCCGAAGATCACCACTGAAACGCTGCCCGATGGTGTCGTTCGCGTCTATGAGTTCGGCAAGGAAGTTGCCTACAACGACGGTCTGTTGCTGTCCACGACAACGCGATCGGGTGGCGCGGTCGTGCGCATTGACCGCAACAACTACTATCCGGATGCCCAGCTGGATGCGGCGCCATTCCCGAAGGAGGCCGGCAAGGACTTCAAGTACGGTGCCAACGATCTCAAGGCCCATTACAACCGCCCCGTCCAATCCACCGTTGTGGAACAGGATGGCGTGCAGTTCACCCGCACCGTGCAGGCCTTTGATGCATTTGCGCGCGAAGTCACCGTTGTCGAAGCGAATTCCGCCGGCCAGAGTCGCACCAGCAGCACCAGCTACTACGACAATCCCGCGCTGTGGGTGAACGGCCAGGTGGCGCGCAGTGTGCTCAATGGCATCGAGCAGTCCCGCACCGAATTCGATACGGCCAAAGCACTGCCGCTACGCGCCTATGCATTCGGCCGCCTGGCGCAGCAGGTGACCTACGCAGCCGACGGCACGGTTGCCTCGGTGGCCGATGGCCGCGGCAATACCAGCCATCTGTCGGGATGGAAGCGTGGCGTTCCGCAGCAGCTGCGCATGCCGGCTACGCCCGAAGCGCCCAATGGCGCGGTGCGCACGGTTGCCGTCGACGACAACGGTTGGATCACCTCGCTGACCGACGAAACCGGCGCAACCACCAGCTTCAGCTACGACAGCATGGGCAGGCTGCGCAGCCAGCAGTTCCCAGGCGGTGACAGCGTGAACTGGAATGGCGTGACCATGGACCTGCAACGACTGGGGGGCGCGCAGCTGGGGGTGCCCGCTGGTGCGTGGAAGCACTCCCGCACGCAGGGCGGGCGGCGCACGGATACCTACCTGGATGCGATGTTCCGCCCGGTGCTGGTGACCGAAAACGCCAACAACGTGCTGGACAGCGCCGTGGTGACCCGCTACGACACCAGCGGCAAGACCGTGTTTGCCTCGTATCCCACGCGGCAGTTCTCCGATATCAATGCCACCCTGACCGGCACCACGACGCAGTACGACGCGTTGGGCCGCCCCACCGTGGTCAGTCAATCGTCCGAGCTGGGGGCACTGGTTACCCGCACCGAGTACGTGGGCAATCTGTCGGTGAAGGTGACCAATCCACGCGGCCAGGCCACGACGACCCGTCATCTTGCGTACGACCAGCCCAGCTATGAGATGCCGCTGACGCTGCAGCATCCGGAAGGCGTGGTGACCGAGATCCAGCGAGACACGTTGGGCAAGCCGCTGGCGATCACCCGCCGCAGTGCAGACGGCAGCCAGTCGCTGACCCGCCGCTACGTCTATGACGGCTACCAGCAGCTGTGCAAGACCATCGAACCGGAAACCGGCGCGACCGTGCAGGACTACGACGCGGCAGGCAACGTGCTGTGGTCGGCGGCCGGCACGGGTTTGACCAGCACCACCGACTGCAACCGCAGTGAAGCGCTGGCCAGTGGACGTGCGGTGAAGCGTAGTTACGATGCTGCCAACCGCCTGTCGACCCTGATCTTCCCGGATGGGCGCGGAAATCAGAACTGGTCCTACGCGCCTGATGGTCTGCCTGCCGAGATCAGTACGCAGAACGACCCGGCCCGGCCGATGGTCGTCAACCGCTACCAGTACAACCGCCGCCGCCTGCTCAGCGGCGAACCCTGCAGCATCCGGATCTGGGAAGCCTGAGCCTGGCCTATGGCTACGATGCCAACGGCACACTGGCCAGCAATACCTATCCGGGGGGGCGTGTCGTCAGCTATGCGCCGGATGCACTGGGTCGGGCGACGACGGTCGGCGGCTATGCAAAGGAGGCCAGTTACTTTGCCAATGGCGCGTTGGCCCGCTTTGTCTATGGCAACGGGATCGTGCACACGTTGACCCAGAATGCCCGCGGGCTGCCCGACCGCAGCCGCGATGCCACTGCAGCGGCCGCAGTGCTGGATGACAGCTACGACTACGATGCTGGCGGCAACGTGATGGCCATTTCCGATGGCCTGCCCGGGGCGCCCGGCAACCGGGACATGACCTATGACGGCCTGGACCGGTTGCGGACGGTCACTGCACCGGGCTTCGGCAACGCATTGTATGAGTATGACGCGCTGGACAACCTGCGCCGTGCCAAGGTCGGCAGCCGCGATCGTACGCACTATTTCGATCCGACCAATCGGCTGGTCAACGTGATCGAAACCGGAACCGGGGCAACCGTGACCGGTCTTGGCTATGACGTGCAGGGCAATCTATCGGTGCGCAATGGTCAAGCTTTCGCGTTTGATTACGGCAACCGACTGCGTGCGGCGGGTACAGCAGAGAGTTACGAGTACGACGCCCACGGGCGCCGGGTGAAGGCCAGCGCCAGTGGCAAGGGGGCGATCTATTCGTTCTACGACAACGGCGGTGTGCTACGATTCCAGCGCAACGAACGTACCGGCAAACAGACCGACTATCTCTACCTGTCAGGCAGCCTGGTGTCCCAGGTGCATGGCGAAGCCGCACCCAGCGTTCCCGCGCTGAGTGCGCCGGGCTACATCATCCAGGGCAGCGTGAACCTGACCTGGAGCCCGGCCGGTGGTGCCAACCGCTATGAGCTGCAGCGCGCCCTTGCGGGCACCTGGAGCACGGTCTTTGATGGCGCGGCGCAATCGTTCACCAGCACCGGCCTGGTCACGGGAACCTATCAGTTCCGGGTGCGCGGCTGCCGGGCGGTGTGCGGCGGATGGAGCAATGTCGCATCAGTGGCCGTCGCACTGGCGCCATCCACCGTACCGACCTTGAACCTGCCTGCCACGGCCTTCAATGGCAGCTACAGCGTGGGGTGGTCTGCGGCTTCCGGTGCCGAGCGCTATGAGCTGGAGGAAAGCGCCAATGGTGGTGCTTGGGCCCAGGTGCACAACGCCATTGGTCAGTCCAAGGCCTTCAGTGGCAAGGCAGCGGGAAGCTACAACTACCGGGTTCGCGCATGTAACCCGGTGGGGTGCACGGGATACAGCGCCACGGCTGCAGTGACGGTGGTGTATCCGCCTGCTACTGCGCCAGGTCTTTCTGCGCCGGCACGCGCTGCGCCGGGCAGTATCGGCATTGGCTGGAACGGGGTGGCTGGTGCCACGCGCTACACCCTGCAGGAAAGCAGCAATGGTGGTGGATGGGTCACGCTGTTCGACGGCAACGCGGGTTCCTATGCCACCGCCGCGCGCGGGGTCGGCAGCTATGGCTATCGGGTTGCCGCCTGCAATGGCGCAGGCTGCGGACCGTGGTCGGCCACGTCGACGGTAGCGGTGATCGGACCGCCGACGATCGAGCCGGTGATCAGCGCGCCGGGCCTGGTGAACGTGCCGCAGTACAGCCTGAGCTGGTCGGTGCCGGCCAACAGCGAGAGTTTCGTGCTGGAGGAGAGTGCCAACGGTGGTGGCTGGACGGTGGTGCATAACGGCGGCGGGAACAGCTTTGGTGCCAGCCGTGGCAAAGGCAGCTACGCCTATCGCGTGAGGGCGTGCAATTTCGCGGGGTGCAGTCCGTACTCGGGCATTGCGACGGTTGTGGTCGCACTTCCGCCTGGCACGCCCAGCTTCTACCTTGCCGAATGGTTGACCACCCGCAAGGCGCCGTATCAGGTGCAGTGCTCGGTGGGCTGGAGCCAAGTGGCCGATGCGACCGAGTACCAGCTTGAGAGTGGTGGCGGTGGAAAGCGCCTGTATACCGGGCCGAACGCTTATGTGAGTGCAGGCGGCAATGCCTACTGTGCTGGTGACTATCGCGTGCGTGCCTGCAATGCCGGTGGTTGCTCGCCGTGGTCGGCCGACCATCCCGTCACCCGCGGCGTACTGAGCTGGGACTAAGCCATGAATGGACTCTCTTTGCTGTTGATTCGGGCGGTGCTCACGGTGGTGGTGCTGGCGGCCTGTGTGGCTCCGGCGGCCGCACAGGAAGTCGTCGAGTACATCCACACTGATGCACTGGGTTCACCGGTGGCGATCACCGATGCCAGCGGAAACGTCATCGAGCGTACGGTGTATGAGCCGTATGGGACGGTGGTCAACCGGCCGTTGAAGGATGGACCGGGATATACGGGGCATGTGACGGACCCGGGGACCGGGCTGAGTTACATGCAGCAGCGGTACATGGATCCGGCGTTAGGGGCTTTCCTGAGCGTTGATCCGGTAACGGCTGAAGGGGGCGATATGCGCCATCTAAACCGCTACGCCTATGCTTACAACAGCCCGTACAAGTTCAAAGATCCGGATGGGCGCTGCCCCCAGTGCTTGTGGGGCGCGCCAATAGGCGCAGTTGTGAACATCGGTGTTCAGATGGCTATGGCTGAAGGGTCGATGGGCGAAAGATTCTCCCAAGTAAAATGGGGGCAAGTTGCTGTCGCAACAGCGGCTGGTGCGCTAAGTGGTGGAGTAAGTGCCGTTGCAAGCACAGCTGCCACTACCGGTGGAGCCATTGCCGCAAACGTGGTTGGAAATGCAGCCGTCGGCGCGGTTTCAGTTCAAGCAAATGCACAGCTTGAAGGTAAGACCGCTTCTGTATCCGAGGTTGCGAAGGGCGCAGCCTTGAGCGGAGGAACGGCTGGCTTAGGGGCAGCTGTTTCTGCTGCGCCTGGTGTGGCGGCTAGAAGTGCGAGTGCTGGGATGACACAGACTGAGCGAACTGCGACAGGAAATCTGATGCAGGGTATAAAGGAAGCCACTCCTGGGTTTAAATACTCCAATCCCACCCAAACAGCGGCCAATGCCGTCGGTACGGCGGTCAGTTCATCAGGCGATCTGGAACCACTTGTGAACGATAAGTTGAAGTAGGAAAAGTTGAAGTAGGATATGAAGATCAAATTGATCCTGAAGGGCGTCGCCGTCTATTACGCAAAAGCTGCCGTTTTCACGATTGCCAGCTATGGGTTGCTGCGTCTCGTTTACGGGCATACAGGGATTTCATTCATTGAGTGGACGCTCATACTTCTGGCGGCGTTTACGGTGGCTTACATACCACTTTTCGTTGGCTTGCTGCGCGGGAAGAGTTCGTAGCTGTCTTAGGCAGAAGCGGCAAATCCGCCCAGTGCTTACCGCCCTTTGATGATCCTCTGAGCAACCATTTCGGTAGTGCCGGCCGCTGGTCGGCCGCATGAGAGACAATGGCGGCACACGTTGAGAAGCTATCCATGCAGCTGATATTTGATGATGCCGAGGGTCTGGGCAAGCGTGAGCAGACCAGGCGCGAGATCTGGACCGGCCAGATGCGTCGACGGACGATCTACTTCTTGGCGGAATCCATGCTCCGCTTGATGTCTGATTTCTTCGGGTCCCCGGCCCAATGCCACGTGGCGCCTTTGAGGAAGTGGCGCTGGATCTGGAAGACTTGAAGTGACTGCAGCGGTTGTGAAGTGGCCCGCGGATGAATACTGTCCATAAGCCTGCAGTAGTGCGCAGCGTTTGTACCTTTTTCCGATTGAAGCGCATGCGTTGATCGGGTGGGCGCGCAACCGCCCCTCGGGGCGCTCGTGTAGTTGCAAATGCAGGAGACTCCTGATGGCTGAAGATGAACTGCTGCTTGAACGGCTTTACAAGATGTCGCGGGTTCTCACGGCCGAACCCGACTCTTCAAACTATGTATTGGTATCGAGGTCATTGTTCCATTGTGATCCGGAGATCCGAGAGAGGGCCATTTTCATCGGCGGGTTGCGTTGGGCAGATCCGTTGATTCTTGGTTGTTTTATTGGAATTGTTACGGTGGGGCAGGAGCCTGTTGATGATAATCGGAGGCTTATGATTGAATCGCTTGTTTCTGCAGTGCTTCGGAGGAGGCTTGATGCAGCTTCAATCGAGGAATGGCTCAGGGCGGTGCTCCGTTCGAATGATTCTAAGTCACTCCTGGCTAAGTCAGCCTACATTGGCTTGCTGCGCATTCAAGGGAAGATGTCGGTTTCTGAGTTTGCATCTATTGATTACGATGGGGTGTCTGTTGATTCATCATTAGTTTCTTGACGCCCACATTTCTTTTTTCGCTTTGAAGATGGTAGTGTCGCGTGATGGTGGTTGGGGCTCGTTCGTCGATCAACCGTTAGGGACGGTTGCGTCACTGGCTTCCAACTGGAGAGCGGTGCCGATGGCGGGGAGATGCATTCCGGTCCAGGCCCATGTCGGATCCAGCTGCGATGTCTGCCGCGCTGGTGGTTTTGCACGCCTTCAACCGTAGCGTGCTGAGCCGGAACCTTTCCTGCTGATTCGCGCGAGGAGCGTGCCAACGGTGGTGGCTGGACGGTGGTGCATAACGGCGGCGGGAACAGCTTTGTTGCCAGCCGTGGCAATGGCAGCTACGCCTATCGCGTGAGGGCATGCAATTTCGCGGGGTGCAGTCCCTACTCGGGCATCGCCAGTGTCTCCGTCGTGCTTCCTCCTGCAGCCACTCAGATCTACGTGGCGGAGTGGCTCAGCACGCGCAAGGCGCCCTATCAGGTGCAATGCAGCGTCGGCTGGCGCGCGGTTCCGGGGGCAACGGAGTATCAGCTTGAGCCTTCCGGAGCTGGACGGCGCCTGTACACCGGCCCCAATACCTACGTGCAGTCGAGCGGCGGGACCTACTGCGCCAGTCTCTACATTGTCAGGGCCTGCAACGCCGGTGGCTGTTCGGCATGGTCCGCAGACTTCCCCGTCACCCGCGGCGTATTGAATTGGGACTAAGCCATGAATGGACTCTGTTCGCTGTTGATTCGGGCGGTGCCCACGGTGGTGCTGCTGGCGGCCTGTGTGGCTCCGGCGGTCGCACAGGAAGTCGTCGAGTACATCCACACTGACGCACTGGGTCACCTGTGGCGATCACCGATGCCAGCGGAAACGTCATCGAGCGTACGGTGTATGAGCCGTATGGGGCGGTGGTGAATCGGCCGTTGAAGGATGGGCCGGGATATACGGGGCATGTGACGGACCCGGGGACCGGGCTGAGTTACATGCAGCAGCGGTACTATGACTTCCAAACTGTCGCATTTCTGGGGGCTGATCCAGTTGCAGCTAGTTCGGAAGGGGCTTCATTCAATCGCTATCGCTACGCTTCTGCCAATCCGTATAAGTTCAAGGATCCGGACGGCAGGGCAGACATGAACGTGTTCAGTGAAGCTGATCCGAACGGGCTGAGAGCGGCAGGAGATGCGCTCAACATTCCGGGCAAGTTCACGGTCGCAGGGCACGCCAATAACATGGTCATTCAGGACCAGCGAGGGGGGCGCATGGAAAACTACTCCACAGTCAGCTCCTGGGATATGGCTCGGACCCAGTTTGGGCTAAAACAGGGCCAGGAAATATTCATGGCAGGTTGCCACTTGGGGGCGGAAATCGGTCAGGCAAAGGCTTTTGCTCAGGGATGGGCGAACCTGAATAAGTCGTCCGTCTATGCTCCCAACGGATTCGTTCGCTATCCAAAAAACTACAAGCCTGGAGATGATATGACGCTCCGTGTCAGTATGGGTGAGAACGGAACCGGAGGTGCAGGTGTATGACAGAGGTTCTCGCCTGGAGGGACGGGGCCGGCGGGTCCCGCCATTCGTTCGATTACGATCAAAGCTGATGGTTCAATATCCTATCAGTTTGCTGAGCCTGAATTGGGGTCCAGAATTCGTAGAGTAGAAACGGTGAAGGTGAAGCAATGAAAATTCTTTCGAATTCTGTTGCTTTGTCTTTGCTGCTTGTTGGCTGCGGTAACGGGGAGCCCCAGGAAGAGCGGCTTTCCCGAAATGAGAAATATGATGAAGCGCCAAGTCTGGCCCTTTCCGAGGAGGAGTTGGAACGTCAGATTTCGATGGCTGAAAACGGGAGAGCAGAGGCCCGTCTAAAGCTCGAATGGCACTACTCGACGCGTGGCGACATGGAGCGGTATCGCTACTGGCTTGAGGAGGGAGTCGCACGAATTGACGTTAGTTCAATGCAGCGATTGGCACTGTTCCTCTCCCTTGAGCAAGGCGGGGGGGACTGTAGGCGCGCAATGCAAATCCTCGAGGAAGGCTTGCGTCTTGATCCGCCGGAGACTACGCGCGAATTGATGGAGATGGATCTTCAGAGGCTGCGGCATGAACGGGTCGGAATTCCACCTTGCGGGGTGGGGATTTCCAATTAGAGGTTGCAACTGCGCGAATGTCCATAATAATTCGTTCGGATTCAATGATAGGAACGGGTGGTGTGGAGCGTATTCTGGTTTGAACTCGAGGTCATTGGATGGGCAGGTTTCGATGAGGATCATAGTTTTTCTATCTGCTGCCTTATCGATGCCGCTTCTCGCCTCCTGTGTGCAGGACCGCGGTTGTCTTCTTCGGGTGGCCAACCAGGACCACGACAGCTCCTCATCTCAGAAGATCCATGCTGATATGGATGAGCTCATGCATTCGCGTCCTGTGGACGGGGCGCGGAAAGTGAATGCAGAGTTGGTGGTATCGCAGCTCGAACTCTCTCGGGAGGGTCGGAGAAATAGAAGGATTTTCTATGTACTGACTGATGGCGGCGGGAAATTCTTGACTGCGGGGACTTGTGGTATTGACGAAGGCCAGTGTGCCTCGGTCATCGTGAAGCGAATGATCGGGGCCTGTGAAAGGATGTAGACTGCGCGTGCGCTAAGTTTTGGGAGGGGATTCAGTGAAAAATTCCCAAGTGCTTGATCGCTTTGGGCGGCTGGTCGATATTATTGTAGCGGCGCTTTGCTTGTTAGGGCTTGCAGCCTGTGGCGGGAGAGATGGAGGTTTGGGTGTGGTCATAAATCATGAGCCAAGAAACGCAGCGGCTAATCACTACGCACAGGCGCTCGAGTCAGTTTTCAGTTCCGAAAGTGTGCCAGAAGCGCAAATATGCAGGGTGCATTTAATTGATGTCAGGAAATCATTTGATCAGGCTGGAAGCGCAAGATTGAGGGTATATTTCGTCTTAGCCGATCATCAAGGTGTCGTCAGGTCGGCGGACACCTGTGGGCTTCCTGTGAATGAGTGCGTGACGATTGTTGCCGAGAGGTCGAGGGCGGGCTGTCGGCTGGAAAAAGGGCTGGCTCTCCACTGATTCGGGCGGTACTCGCGGTGTTGGTGCGTGTGGCCTGAATATAGTGCTGGCCGCTGCCCAGGAAGTGGTCGAGTACAGTTACACCGATGCGTTGGTTTCAACGGTGGCGATCACCGCTGTCAATGGAAATGTCATCGAGCGTACGGTGTATGAGCCTTCTGGTGAGCTGGTTCAGATGGCCATGGCTGATGGGGCGAGGGGCGAAAGGCTATCCCAAGTAGAATGGGAGCACGTTGTCGTCAAACAGTCGCTGACGCGCTATTGATAGAATCATTACTGCAAACGCGGGGGGGGGCAGGCGGCCCACAGTGTTCCTTCCTGGGTTTCTCGACAAGTGGCGGGAGTGCTGTGAAATCCACAAGTTCATCTCGATGCCGACGACGAGCGATGGTTCTTCAAGGGCTTGCGCTAACTTCAGCGCTATGTCTCGTATCTGTCGCTGGTTGTTCGCTACATGAAATAGGAAGCGGTCGACTGGATGACGACTGTCTTTTGGTGGTGGCTGACTATGTAAAGTCGTCGCGGGGTGGGGTGGGGATATCTACAACATTGCTCCTGAGGGGACGGTGGCAGGGTTGCGCGGATATGCAGTAATGCATCGCTCGGACGACGGGAAACTACCGTCCGAGGAGTTGAAATCATTTCATGTCGATTTGGATTCCAAGTGCAAGGCTGTTGTTGATGAACTTGGCTATCAATGATTCTGCGAATTTTTCGGCTGGCAGAGGAGGGGCGGTTTGCGGGAGTGCAGCGAAAGTGAGCGGTATCCCATGGCGCTGGGTGGCGACGCGGGGGTGTGGGCGTGAATGTTGATTTCCGGTTTTTCGTGGTTATTGTTTTTATTTTTTATGGGGCTGGTTGCAGGTATCAAGAAGGTGTGGGCGTACCGTTTGGAACGACCTGTGGCGTCGAGGGCAGCTCCGCCTGCCGGGTCAGCTTCCGGGAACTGGCTGCTACGCCCCGGCTATTCGATGGAAAGTTGGTGCGGATGGAGGGCTATCTCGGGGTGAGCCGGGAGCTCTTTGTACTGAATTCAAGCAAAGAGTTGTTTGAGGCCGGAGTGACTGAGGAGACCCAAGTTCGAATTGGAGGGCCAATAGATCTGCAGCAAAGCGTATTTGATGAATACGCGTATTCATGGGTCTCGATAATCGGGGTGTTCAGGACAAGGGAGAGTGACAATTCGACAGGTGATCTGCTGCTTGGCGAAATTCACGCCCCCTTGAAGTCCGCTCCCTACGAATCCCTGGTCCCGTTCCACGTGCGGAATTTGGAGATGTGCTCGTCAATCTTGAAGATCTGAAGTGAGTGATAGGTTGTGGAAATGGCGTTATGTGCTTTCATTTCTGCCTTCTGTGGCAGGAAAGCGGGATGATCCACAGGCGCGCCTAACATGTGATCGCATGGTCTCCATGTTAGGATTGACACTTGCCAGACAGAGACTTCGGAACATTCTCGATGGCTGGCAGATTCACAGATATCACAGTACGCCATTTCACTCCTGGGCTGTTCAATTCTACACGTTGCGCGATTGCGTCTGTGTCATTGCGAGCTGATCGATCATGTCGATAGGCTTTGGGGCAATTTCCGCTTGGTTGAAGAATACGAGGTTTCGCATTGAGCGCTATCGATGTAAAGAATCTCGTTCTAGCCTGTCTGCGGAGGCTTTTGGAATCCGAGCCTGCTTCCGTGGAGCAGGTGTCTAGCTGGTGCCAGAGGGCGGAATTTATCAAGAACGTGCTTCGGTCAAGTTCGTATGAAATCGGGGTTCCTCACGTGATATGGCACTATCTTGATGATGCTGATATCCGTATTCGCGATCCCCGCTATGCCGAAGCACAAGTGTTGGCCGTTAGGCGGAGTATTGATGAGTGGGCTTGAGTGCATTCAGAGAAGCTATGAAAAATACATGTTGCTGGCCAGATTTCATTGCGGCATCTCTCTCAAACTCTAACCCTCCGGATCTCCCTCTCCTCCGGGAAGACTGGGCTGGGATGGCGTTTGATCGCAACCTGTATGAGGATTTTGCTCCGAATGATGTTTGGGTGGCGTGGCTGAGCGCACTTTCGGAGCACTTTGCAGATATCGCGATGTGCGCGGTTCAATGTTCAGAGAGCTCCGACGGCGGAAACCCCGTGGAAATTGAGCGAGGTCTGGATGGCCTGCGCTCCTACTGGTTGGAAGATGGGAACTTCATGCGTGATCATTTCTTGTTTTCGCGTGATGGTCGCTGGGTTGTAAAGCTGGATCAGGACGTGACGTTATTTGCGGGAGATGTCACTTTCCTTGCGGATGTTGTCGCGCGACTTGGTGGTGTAGAGCATGTCGAGAAGATGATGCGACGGGACCTGATTGGTACAGCTGAGGACGTAGTTGGTCTCGGTGGGTACGTCAAGGGGCTTCTTGCGCCATTGAACGCATCGAATCCATAGCTGATTGCTACGTAGAAGATTGGGTGTGCGGGCGCTATGTGATGGAGTAGCTTCAAAGGGCCTGCAACGCCGGTGATTGTTCGGCATGCTCCGCAGGCTTTTCCGTCACCCGCGGCGTATTGAATTGGGACTAAGCCATGAATGGCTCTGTTTGCTGTTGATTCGGGTGGTACTCGCGGTGGGGCCGTGGCTTGTGTGGCTCCGGCAGTCGCACAGGAAGTCGTTTCAATGTTCGGAGGCTGCAAGAAATGGCGAACTGCAAGTTGGATGCTGAGCACTCAACCGCGTGGAGTGGTCGAATCCAATCATGCCTGGCTGCTGTGGTTCTTTCGCTGGGGTTGCAGGGTTGTGATTGGTTGTCGGATCCGGTGATTGTTGTAAAGAATGTTGGAAGGGGCGTGATTTATGGCGTCAGCTTGGAGGTTGGCGGTGGTGTGGTAGGCGTAGGATCAATTCCTGTCGGTGAAAGCAGGGTTGTGAAGCCTGAGGTCGCTACTGATTCCTCACTTCTTGTAACTTACTACGAGAGCGGTGTCCAAGTGGTTTGCCATGGGGATGTGTATTTTACGAATAATCTCCACGTCAAGGTTGAGGCGGATGTGGGGGGAGGGGTTTGCCGTATTGCAGAAATTGCGGAATGATTTGATCTTCGGAGCGTGTTTGACGATTTTTTATAGCGCGGTGCCAGGGTGAAGAACGATGAAAAGCCTTGTTGAGAGCTTCCCCATTTGGGCTTCCATCATTCTAGGTGCCATGTGGATAAACGCATTTGCGGCTCACAGGATGTTGCTGAAAATCGAGCGTGAACGGCCGGAAGTACTCGCTGCAGTCGGAATCACCAAGGTTGATTGGTGGCTTAGGTGCTTGCGCGGTATTGCAGTGCTTGCCCTTACTTCCAAAGGGCAGGCGCTCCATCAGGGGGAACGGTGGGTGTTGAGGGGCGTCGTGATGATGTACGTCTTCTTGATTGTCTCCGGGGTATCCATGCTTGTTGGCATGTAGGAGACGGTGCCTCAAGGCCGTTGATGGTGGATGGATCGGCATTACGGTGAGATTGCCCGTTCCTGGCATCACTCGGTGCTTCCCGGTCACGCCTCTGCTTGGTTGTGTCCAGTGCGCAATAAAAAACGCCGCAGTTCCCTGCGGCGTTCTCGTAGTTCCCTGATTCTGGCGAATCTTCAGCCCAGCAGCTTTCGCACCTTCGTCAACGCCGTCATGAACCGCTCGATCTCGGCATGCGTGTTGTAGAACGCGAGCGAGGCGCGGCAGGTAGCCGCGACGCCGAAGTACTGCAGCAGCGGGTGTGCGCAGTGCTGACCCGAGCGCACGGCCACGCCTTCCAGATCCAGAAGGGTGGCCAGATCGTGCGCGTGCGCGCCATCGATCAGGAACGAGACCACCGCAGCCTTCTCCGGCGCTTCGCCGATGATGCGCAGGCCGTCGACGCGGCGCAGCTCTTCGGTGAAGTGCGCCAGCAGTTCGGCTTCGCGTGCTTCCACGTTCTCCTGCCCAAGCTGCTGCAGGTAGTCGGCAGCCACACCCAGGCCGATGAAACCGGCAATGTTCGGGGTGCCGGCTTCGAACTTGTGCGGGGCATCGTTGAACACGGTGCCGTCGAAGCTGACTTCCTTGATCATCTCGCCGCCACCGAGGAACGGCGGCATCGCGTCCAGGTGCTCGCGGCGCGCCCACAGCGCGCCGGTACCGGTTGGACCGCACATCTTGTGGCCGGTGATGGCGTAGAAATCGCAGCCGATCGCGGCGACGTCGACCTTGCGGTGCGGCACGGCCTGCGAGCCATCGACCACGGTGATGATGCCGCGCTTGCGCGCTTCACGGCAGATCTCGCGTACCGGATTGACCGTGCCCAGCACGTTGGAGACGTGGGTGACCGCGAGCAGCTTGACGTCGGGGGTCATCGCTGCGCGCAGCGCATCCAGGTCGAGCGCGCCGTCAGGCGTGATCTCGGCCACGCGGATGGTGGCGCCGGTACGCTGCGCGACCAGCTGCCACGGCACGATGTTGGCGTGGTGCTCCATGCGCGTGATCAGGATCACGTCGCCGGCCTTCAGCCGCGGCAGCGCCCACGAATAGGCCACCAGGTTGATGGCGAAGGTGGTACCACTGCACAGCACCAGGTCGCTGGGCCGCACGTTGAGGAAGCGTGCCAGCGTGTTGCGTGCGCCTTCGTAGGCGTCGGTGGCTTCGCTGCCCAGTGCATGCACCGCGCGGCTGACGTTGGCGTTGTAGCGGCGGTAGAACTCGTCCACCGCGCCGATCACCTGCACCGGCTTCTGGCCGGTGTTGGCATTGTCGAAATAGACCAGCGGCTTGCCGTGCACTTCACGCATCAGCAGCGGGAAGTCGAGGCGGACGCGGTCCCAGTCGGGGGCGCCGGTGCGTTCTTCGATCGGGCGCGGCGTGGACAGGTTCATGCCACACCCGCCTCGGCCAGTGCCTTGTCCAGGCGACGTGCCAGCTGCGCACGCAGCGCGTCGGGCAGGATCTTCAGCGGCTCGTGGCAGAACGCGGCGCTCAGCAGTGCCTGCGCCTGTGCCTGCGGCAGCCCGCGCGAGCGCAGGTAGAACAACGCGTTGGCGTCGAGCTGGCCGACGGTCGCGCCGTGCGCGGCCTTCACTTCATCGGCGTCGATCACCAGCGTCGGCTGGGTGTCGATCTCGGCATCGGCCGACAGCAGCAGGTTCTTGTTGGACAGGTTCGCGTCGGTGCCATCGGCGCCTTCGCGGATCTGGATGCCACCATGGAACACCACGCGGCTGCGGTTGGCGGCGACGCCGCGCCACAGCAGTTCGCAGGCGGTATCGCGTGCGATGTGGTCGATACCCAGGCGGGTTTCGACGTGGCGGCGGCCATTGCCAAGCAGCACGCCGTTGGCGGTCAGCTGGGCATTGTCGCCTTCCAGGCGCACGTTCAGTTCATGGCGGCTGAGCGCGGCGCCCAGTTCCAGGTCCACGCGGTGGTACTGCGCGTCGCGGGCCAGCACCGCGTCGGTGCGCAGGAAGCTGGTCTGGCGCGCGCTGCCGGCCTGCACGCGGGCGTGCTTGAGCACGGCATCGCGGGCGACATGGGCATGCAGCACGGTATTGTCCAGGTGGGCGGAGTCGCCCACGCTGAAGCGATGCTCGACCACGCCCAAGCTGGCGCCGGCACGCAGTTCGATCAGGTGGCGGTGATGCCAGGCCAGGTCGGTGTCACCGGCGACGCTGGCGAACACCAGCTGCAGCGGCACGTCGACCTGCACGCCTTCATCCACGCGCAGCACCACGCCTTCATCGGCCAGCGCAGCATTCAGGCGGGCGAAGATCTCCTCGCTGCGCTCGTAGCGGCGGCCAAGGAAACGCACGGCGTCTTCGCCAGCGGCCAGTGCGGCCGACAGCGGCTGCAGCTGCACGCCGGCCGGCAGGGCCTGCACGTCGCTCAGTGCGGCATCCAACCGGCTGTTGACGAACACCAAGCGCGGCGCTGGGATGTCGTCCAGCAGGGCGGCGTCCAGCGCCGGGCCCTGCAGCGGTGCCGCAGCGAACGCACGGCGTTCCAGCTGCCGCAGCGAGGTGTACTTCCAAGCCTCGTTGCGGGCGGCCGGCAGGCCGTCACGCAGGGCCGCATCCAGCACTTCGCGGCGCGCATCGCTGCCGCAGAAGGCCTGGGCCATCGAATCAAGCAAGGCGCTCATCAGACCGCCGCCTCGGGCACGACCCGGTCCTTCAGGAAATCATAGCCGTGCGCTTCCAGTTCCAGGGCCAGTTCCGGGCCACCGGTCTTGACGATGCGGCCATCGGCCAGCACGTGCACCACGTCCGGCTTGATGTAGTCCAGCAGGCGCTGGTAGTGGGTGATGACCAGGAACGAGCGATCAGCAGCGCGCAGTGCGTTGACACCATCGGCCACGCTCTTCAGTGCATCGATGTCCAGGCCCGAGTCGGTTTCGTCCAGGATCGCCAGCTTCGGTTCCAGCACGGCCAGCTGGAAGATCTCGTTGCGCTTCTTCTCGCCACCGGAGAAGCCTTCGTTGACGCCACGGTGCAGCAGTTCGTCCTTCAGGTGCAGCACGGCCAGCTTCTGGCGCACCAGCTTGAGGAACTGCATGGAATCGAGTTCTTCCTCGCCGCGTGCCTTGCGCTGGGCGTTCAGTGCCGCGCGCAGGAAGTAGGTGTTGTTCACGCCCGGGATCTCCACCGGGTACTGGAACGCCAGGAACAGGCCGGCAGCGGCGCGCGCTTCCGGGTCCTGGTCGAGCAGGTCGACGCCGTCGAACTGCACGCTGCCTTCGGTCACTTCGTAGCCGTCGCGGCCGGCCAGGACATTGCCCAGGGTGGACTTGCCGGCGCCGTTCGGGCCCATGATGGCGTGCACCTGGCCCGGCTGGACGTCCAGCGACAGGCCCTTGAGGATTTCCTTGTCGCCGATGCGGGCGTGGAGGTTTTCGATCTTCAGCATGGTGGGGATTTCCGTAGGGCGGGCCGCGGCCCGCCGGTAAAGAGAATGCGTTTGCGAGGGGCAGGGGCGGGCGGTCAGCCCACCGAACCTTCCAGCGAGACTTCCAGCAGCTTCTTGGCTTCCACCGCGAACTCCATCGGCAGTTCGCGGAACACCTGTTTGCAGAAGCCGTCGACGATCATCGACACCGCGTCTTCCTGGCTGATGCCACGGGCGCGGCAGTAGAACAGCTGGTCGTCGGAAATCTTCGAGGTGGTGGCCTCGTGCTCGACGGTGGCGCCCGGGTTCTTCACCTCGATGTAGGGGAAGGTGTGGGCGCCGCACTGCTTGCCGATCAGCAGCGAATCGCACTGGGTGTAGTTGCGCGCGCCATCGGCGTTGCGGTCCACCCGCACCAGGCCGCGGTAGGTGTTCTGGCCTCGGCCGGCGCTGATGCCCTTGCTGACGATCTTGCTCTTGGTGCGCTTGCCAACGTGGATCATCTTGGTGCCGGTGTCGGCCTGCTGGCGGTGATGGGTCAGCGCCACGGAGTGGAACTCACCCACCGAGTCGTCGCCCAGCAGCACGCAGGACGGGTACTTCCAGGTGATCGCCGAGCCGGTCTCGACCTGGGTCCAGGTGACCTTGCTGCGCGCGCCACGGCACTCGGCACGCTTGGTGACGAAGTTGTAGATGCCGCCGACGCCGTTCTCGTCGCCCGGGTACCAGTTCTGCACGGTGGAGTACTTGATCTCCGCATCTTCCAGCGCGACCAGCTCGACCACGGCGGCGTGCAGCTGGTTCTCGTCGCGCATCGGCGCGGTGCAGCCTTCCAGGTAGGACACGTAGGCCTTGTCCTCGCACACGATCAGGGTGCGCTCGAACTGGCCGGTGTGGCCGGCGTTGATGCGGAAGTAGGTGCTCAGTTCCATCGGGCAGCGCACGCCCTTGGGAATGAACACGAAGCTGCCATCGGAGAACACCGCCGAGTTGAGCGCGGCGAAGTAGTTGTCGCCCACCGGCACCACGGTGCCCAGGTACTGGCGCACCAGCTCCGGGTGCTCCTTGATGGCCTCGGACATCGAGCAGAAGATGATGCCCTTCTCGGCCAGTTCCTTGCGGAAGGTGGTACCGACCGACACCGAGTCGAACACCGCATCCACCGCCACGCCGGCCAGCTTGGCACGCTCGTGCAGCGGCACGCCCAGCTTGTCGTAGGTGTCGAGCAGTTCCTTTGGCACGTCATCCAGCGAGGCGTACTTCGGGCCCTTGGGCGCGGAGTAGTAGCTGAGCGCCTGCAGGTCGATCGGGGCGATCTCCAGCTTGGCCCAGTCCGGCATCGGCAGGGTCAGGAAGTGGCGGTAGGCGTCCAGGCGCCACTGCGTCATCCACTCCGGCTCGTCCTTCTTGGCCGACAGGGCACGGATGGTGTCTTCGTCCAGGCCCGGCGGCAGGGAGTCCGACTCGATCTCGGTGATGAAGCCGGCCGAATACTTGCGGCCGAGCTGCTCGTGGATCTCGCGGTTGGGGGTGTCGTCGTGGGCGACGTTTTCAATGGTTTCGGTGGCCATGGGGGGCTGCCTGTGGATCAGGAGACGACGTCGACAGCGATGGTGCGGCGCTGTTCGTCATCGGCAAGGGGGAGAGGGGGCAGGATCTGGGCGAGGGTGACATCGCGCAGGGCCTCGGAGACCACGTCGTTGATCAGCCGCCAGCTGCTGCGCGCGCCGCACTTGGGCGCCATGCCGCACTGGTGGTGGTCGTGGCTGCATTCGGTCAGGGCCAGCGGCCCTTCCATCGCTTCGACCACTTCGAACAGCGAGATCTCGACGGCCGGGCGGGTCAGGCGGTAGCCGCCACGGACACCGCGCAGGCCTTCGACCAGGCCGGCCTGGGCCAGTGGCTTGAGCACCTTGCTGACGGTGGGCGGCTCCAGGCCGGTGAATTCGGCCAGCTCGGTGGCACTGAGCACCTCGCCCGGACGGGCGGCAAGCACGGTCAGTACCACGGTGGCGTAATCGGTGAGCTTGGTGACACGCAACATGGGGATGCGAGTGGTTCTTAAAGCGGACTGAAATTGTACGCTTTTATTCGCCGCCATCCAACCCGGGCATTCAGCCGGCGCTGGGCCGGGCGGGAGGACGCGCCGGGCCGTTGCCGGGGCGCCATGCTGCGCTACCGGGGTGATTTTCGCAATCACCCGGAATGGGCGAGAATCCAGGTTCCATCCGCTGCAAACAGCCCGTGCCGATGCCGAAGAAGATCCAAGCCCGCAAGTCCGCCATCCATGGCAACGGCGTGTTCGCCGTGGCCCCGATCAAGCAGGGCGAGCGCGTGATCCAGTACAAGGGCCTGCTGCGCAGCCACGGCGATGTTGATGCCGATGACAGCGGCGACGTCGAAAGCGGCCACACCTTCCTGTTCACCCTCAACGACGACTGGGTGATCGATGCCAACTACAAAGGCAATGACGCGCGCTGGATCAACCACAGCTGCGAGCCGAACTGCGAGGCCGTGATCGAGGAAGACGAGGACGGCGACAGCCGCGGTGACAAGGTGTTCATCGAGGCGCTGCGTGACATCACGCCCGGCGAGGAACTGACCTACAACTACGGCATCACTCTGGCCGAGCGTCACACTGCCAAGCTGAAGAAGATCTGGGAGTGCCGCTGCGGCTCGCCCAAGTGCACCGGCACCATGCTGCAGCCCAAGCGCTGACCGGTACCGGGTAGGGCCGGCCGCTGGCCGGCATGGCGCGATGCAGGTGCCGGCCAGCGGCCGGCACCACCTGGAGCTCTCCACCTGCCGTGCACGGCAGGGTCACTGCCCTGCAAGGGCCGTTCTTCCATTCTGTCGGCACCCCCAACCGGAGTGCACCCATGGCAGAACGATTGAAGGGCAAGCAGATTGCCATCCTTGCCACCCACGGCTTTGAACAGTCCGAACTGACCGAACCCAAGCGGCTGCTGGAAGCCGAAGGCGCGCGCGTCAGCGTCGTGTCGCCTGCAAAGGAGGCGACGATCAAGGGCTGGAAAGAGAAGAACTGGGGCGACGCCGTTGCAGTGGATATTCCGCTGGATGAGGCCGATCCGGCCAGCTTCGATGCCCTGGTGCTGCCGGGAGGGGTCATCAATCCGGACACGCTGCGTACCGACGAGGCTGTACTCGGCTTTGTCCGCGCAGTAGACGAAGCAGGCAAGCCTGTGGCGGCGATCTGCCATGGCCCGTGGCTGCTGATCAACAGTGGCCTCGCCGATGGCCGCGCGCTGACGTCTTGGCCGTCCCTGCAGCAGGATCTGACCAATGCGGGGGCGAACTGGCGCGATGCCGAGGTGGTGGTCGACGGTAACGTGATCACCAGCCGCAAGCCGGATGACATTCCGGCCTTCAGCGAGGCGGTGGTAAAAGCACTTGCCGCGTGATGCCTTGCCGGTAGCGCCGGCCCCGGGGCGGCCCGCCCGGGGGGCGCGGGGGGGGGCCCCGGGGGGCCGCCCCGAGTATGGCCCCCCGCCCCGCGGGGGCCCGGGGGGCCCCGGGGG
>NZ_JAZKVY010000216.1:0-8499 GCF_036624925.1 Stenotrophomonas sp. A3_2 | reverse complement strand
AGGCTCGGTCGCCGCATCCATGCGGCTCACGCCCCCGCAACCGGACCCACCCCGCCTTCGACAGGTTCCCGCTGCTGTTGGTGGAAGTCGACCTTGGTCGACACACCGCTGTGGTGGGTGTCGACCTTGATCGACACGCCGCTGTTGGTAGGTGTCGACCTTGGTCGACACGGACGGAAACACGAAGGGGTCAGGTTCCTTTCCCTGCGGGAAAGGGCTCTGACCCCATCTGTGTGTTGCTTGAGCCTGTTACCAGTTCGGGTCTTCGGCCGGGGCCGCCGCGGCCTTGGGCTTCGGCTTGGCGGCCGGGCGTGCGGCAGCTGCGGGAGCGGCCGAGGCGGTCGCGCCTGCGGCGGCCGTTGCCGGCCTGCTGCCCAGCTTCTGGCGCAGTTCGATCTGGCCCGGGCGGAAGCCGCCGCGCATCGCGTCTACGCCGTCTTCGATGGTGCCGTAGGACGTCTGTGCAGCCACGCGATCGATGCGGATGGTGCAGCACGGGTGTTCGCTGCGGCCCAGCGAGCGGCCGGTCTGCGGGTCCTTCAGTTCTTCGCCCAGGCGCACGGCCTGCCAGCGCTGGCCGGCCTGCACGGTGTCACCGCCCTGGCTCAGCACCACCTGGTCACCGTCCACCGACACCACCGATACCGGGAACAGCGTGGTGACGATGCTGGTGCCGATCTGGCCCGACAGCGATTCCATCATCGCCGCGGCCATGTTGCGGCCGTTGACCACACGCGGCAGGGTGCTGGGGCCGGTCGAGGCCAGCTGGTGGTCGAAGCTGTCGGACATCACCACCTGGCCGGTGGTGGCGTTGACCAGGCGCAGGGTGATGCGGCCGCCACCGGAGTACGAGGTCACCTGGCGGTCGGACATGCGCAGGTTGCGCACGCTGCGCGGGTACTCGAAGCGTTCGACGGTCGGGATCAGGATCAGGTCGGTCGCCAGCTGCTGGCCGACACGGGCAGTGTCCTGCAAACGTACGTTGCCGCTGTTGATGTGGTCGATCTCGGCCTGCAGTTCGTCGCCGAACTCACGGTCCAGCACGATGAAGCGCTGGGTCTGGGTCAGCGTGTCGGACAGGCGTGCGCGGATCGCGTCGGCCACTTCATCGGCGCTCACGCGGCCATCGCCCACGGCATAGCTGCCGGCCTTGGTACGCGGCAGCGCGACCACGATCTTCGGCTTGCCCTGCTCGTCCGGTGCGCGGTACTGGGCGATCTGGGCACGTACGCGTACCTTCCAGTAGCTGCGCATGCTGCGGTGGGTCACGTCGGAATCGAACGAGCTGGCGCCACGCTTGGCATCGACGTTGACCTTCTCGTCGTAGCTCTGCTTGACACTGGCCGAAGCCGAACCGCTCTTGGCCGAGGCTTCGCCGGACGCACTGGCCGACGCCGAGCCCTTGAAGCTCCAGCCTTCGTCGCTGGCGCGCACACGGGCGATGGTCTCCTCGTCCAGCTGCCGCACTTCGTCCTGCGACAGGATTTCATAGCCCAGCACCGCGCCCTGCGAGCCGGCGATCATCTGCTGGGTGAACGCGTCGGCGCGGATGTCGCCGACGTGTTCGTCATCCACATCCACATGCAGGCCTGCACGCAGGCCCTGCATCTGGCTGGCCACGCGTACGCCGTTGACCTGCGCCACCGCCGACTGCAACGCCGCCAGCACCGCCAGTTCCGGGGTGCTGCCGATGCCGTCGGCCTCGCGCGCGACCTGGGTGGTGCCGCCGAAATCCGGCGTGCCACGCAGGGGCGCCGCTTCCACTGGCGCATTGCTGGCCAGTGCACTGGTTGCCTTTTCCTTGGCGGGCGCGGCAGCCGGGGCGTCCTGCTCGCCACAGGCTGCAAGCAGCGCGGCAACCAGGCCCAGGCCGATCAAACGGTAGGTCATACGCATGAAGATTCGCCTCGGATCAGAGCGTGTCGAGCATCGAATCGGCGTTGGACGGCACCTTCACCTTGCTCTTCCTGGCGAAGGTCACGGCCGACTTGGTCGAGCCGTACAGGCCCTGGATGAAGCCCGGCGATTCCTTGGCCACCCATGCACCGGCGGCCAGCTTGCGGCCGACGGTCGCCAGCTGGGTCGCGCCCAGGTTCTTCATGCCGGCGGTGAAGTTGCTGGCCTCGCCACCGAGCTTCTGTGCTTCGGCGGCCGACGCCAGCAGCGAGACCAGGCCTTCGGCGTAGTGCTGCTTGGATTCAGCGTTCAGTTCCGGCTGCGCGGCCTGGCGCTCGTTGATCGCCGCCTGCGCCGCTTCGCTGACCGACACCGACTTCTTCATCGCATCGACGCTTACCGAACCCGACGACAGCGCCTGGCGCTCGGCTTCCAGCAGCTGCACCTGCTCGGCCAGGCCGAAGGCACGGGCAAACGAGGTCTGGGCCTGCAGCGAGTGCGACTGCGAGCTGACGAAACGACGCACCAGCGCTTCCTGCGCGGCTTCGTCCGGGGCGGCGGCGCTGGAAGCGCTGCTGCTGGAGGTGCCGGTGGCGGCACCGGCCAGGTCCTTCAGCTTGCCCAGGCCAGCGTGGGCCGGCATCGACAGGGTGGCGGCAGCGATGGCCACGACAAGAGCAGTATTGCGGATCATATGAGTGTCCTTTGGGAGAGACGGCCGCCAAGCGGCACGTGGGAATCGGTAACCCCAGGCCGATGCCGAGCGGGCTCGGCACCCACCGGGGCGGCGGATCAGCGGACCGCCTTGACGTTCAGTTCGTTGATCATCTGCTGGGCGGCCTTTTCGGCAGCCAGCTGCAGCGCGTTGGTACGGGCCACGGTTTCATTCGGGCCGGTGCCAGAGAACTGCACCGGGCCCACCGACGACACGGTGCGCGGGAAGCGACCGGTCACGTCCAGCACCTTGCCGGTGACCGTGACGAACACGCGGGTGTTGCCACTGGCCGGATCGCGGTCGCGCATGCCTATGTCGAGGGTGCCGACGGCGATGTACGGAATGTTGGCCGCACGGATGCCGTTGGCGGTATCGCGCAGGGTGGCCGGGGCCAGGTCGTTGCCGGTGCTGAAGTCCTTGCGGATGCGCTCGATGCTGAGCAGGCCGCGCGACTCGCCCTCCACGTATTCGGCTTCAACCACTTCGTAGCCGGCGGCGCTGAAGGCACCGGTCATCGCGGTGTTCACTTCGGCGGCGTTGGCCACCTTCCAGGTGATGTTGTCGGCACGTGCGGTGGTGCTTCCGCCGCTGGTGACCGACACCGAACCATTCTGGTTGATGCTGCCGTTGGTACTGACCGAGTTGCCGCGGAAGCTGTCGCCCTCACGGGTGTTCTCGCTGTAGCTGCTGCTGGCGTCGACGCGGCGGTATTCCTTGTCCTGGAACGACTGCACGGTGTCCTGCGAGCGCGCCATGAACAGGAAGGTCAGCAGCGAGCGCTGCGCGGCGGTGGCACCGGCCACGGCCGAACCCGCATCCAGCTTGGTCTGCAGCAGGGTGGTGTTGATCTCGGCGCGGACAGTGACGGTGTAGGTCTTGGCCTTCTTGTCTTCGGTATCCGACAGCTGCACGGCGCTGAGCACGTAGCGATCGATCTCGCCGATGAACTCGGCGCGGCGCGCTTCGAACAGGCGCAGCTTGGCCGCACCGGTTTCGGCGATGTACGCCTCCAGTGCATTGACCTTGGCCTTGTTCAGGGCCTGGGCACGGGTGTCGGCACTCAGGCGCAGGCCGTAGCTGGCCGAGCCGGTGCCGCGCGAACTCGCGGTCTGCGCAGCGACCGGCGACGCCACCACCAGCGCGATGAGGATGAGCAGGATGGTACGCATTAACGACATGACTTGATCAACTCCTGGAGGGCTTGGGTCTGCTGCTGCAACGGGCGGCCGCCCGGCTTCTGTTCGTCCAGCCAGGCGCGCGAATCGGCACGCTTGGCGGCGGCGCCGGCGAAGGCATCGAGCCCGGCCAGCAGGGTTTCGTAGCTGGCCGACCACTGGTCGACCTGCCACTGCGTGACCGGCACCACCTTGGTGGCCCCCTTGCGCAGCGGCTGTTCGAAATAGACCTTGCCGGAGAAGGGCTCGGTCACTTTGGCGGTGAAGAATGCGCCGAACAGCATCGTCTTCATCGCCGGAGTTTCATTGATGACGCCGTTCTTCAGCGCATCGACCTGCACAGTGATGACGTAGTCCGGTTCGGGGATCTTCAGCTGGTAGACCTTGCCGTCGGCAAAGCGGGCGGCCATCGCACCACTGATCGCCTGGCCCGAGGCCGGCGGCAGCAGGCCGACGCCGGTATTGGACGACAGCGTCTTGGACAGTTCATGGGCCAGCGTGGCGCGCAGCGGGGTTTCCCACTTCGGGTCGGGCAGCTTGGCGCGGACCGCGTCGGACAGGGTTACGCCACCGACCTGCAGGCGACGCACGGCAGCATCGGGCAGCTTGGCCTGGGCGAGACTGGCGGCCAGCACCTGCGACAGGCTGGTATCGGCGCTGCCGTACAGCAGATCGGCGACGATCGCGTCGATATCGTCGTTGTCCGGGCGGTAGTCCTGCACGTCGATGCGCTGCAGGGTCAGCGGATAGGACGCGATCACCTGGCGCTCGCGGAAGTCGAAGAACAGCGCCTGCAGCGCCACTTCCACCAGCACCTTGTACTGGTCACCGATCGGCTCGACCGAGACCAGTTCGCGGTCCAGTGCCGCGGCCAGCACGGTCGCGCTGGTGGTGCCGTCGAGCATCGCCACCGGCTGGTCGATCAGCTGCAGGTGGGCCGGGGCGCGGCGCTTGAGCGACTGCGCCAGCGCCTGGTTCAGCGGGACCAGGCCACGCCGTTCCAGCACCGCATGCGCATGTGGCGTGGTCGCCTGCACGGCGGCGGCGTCAGCGGTATAGGCGAAGCCTGCCCAATAGGCCTGCTGTGATTTGTCTGCCGCCTGCGTGGCCATCGGCCACACGGCCAGGCACAGGGCACAGGCAAGCAGGCGCGCAAAAGCGCGCGATGCGCTCTTCGTCCTTGAATACATCCAACCGCTCCTCGGTCAATACGCACGGAATGCGGACGCTGATGCGTCCGCTGGGCGCGAAACATAGCCGCTCAGGCGCGCGGCGACAAGTGCTGTCCTTGTCGGCTCAGTCTGTGCGGGGCAGGCCCGCCCGTTGCCGCAGCAATTCGCGCTCGGCCCGGTTCTGGCTGAGCCGAGCTGCCTCGCCAAAAGCGTCACGCGCATCCTGCTCACGCCCCAGTGCCTGCAACAGCTCGCCACGAACCACCTGCAGCGGCGCGTAGTCGCGCAGGCGCGCATCAACCAGCAGCGGCTGCAGTTGTACCCATGCAGCGAACGGGCCCTCGCTGCGCAGTACCGCCACCACCCGGTTCAATGCCACCACCGGCGAAGGTTGCACCTGCAGCAGCTGTGCATAGAGCGCGGCGATACGCGGCCAGTCGGTAGCGTCGGCGCGCCGCGCCGCCGCATGGCACGCTGCGATGCGCGCCTGCAGCACATAGGGATCGTCACCGCCACCGGCGGCCAGCGCGCGCGCCAGCACCTGCTGCCCGCGTTCAATCTGCAGCCAATCCCAGCGCGCGCGGTTCTGTTGGTCCAGCAGCACCGGCACGCCCTGCGCATCGGTCCGTGCTGCGGCACGCGAGGCCTGCAGCTCCATCAGCGCCAGCAGGCCCAGCACCGGCGGCACCGGCAGCCGGTGCGCCAGAATGCGCGCGAGTCGCAGTGCCTCGTCGCACAGCGCCGGACGCATCCAGTCGTCACCGGCACTGGCCGCATAGCCTTCGTTGAAGACCAGGTAGATCGCCTCCAGCACCGATCCGAGCCGCTCAGGCATCGCGTCAGCACGCGGGACCTCGTAGGGCACCTGCTTCTGCGCCAGGGTGCGCTTGGCGCGAACGATGCGTTGGGCGATGGTTGGCTCCGGCTGCAGGAACGCACGTGCGATCTCGACGGTGGTCAGGCCACCGAGCAGGCGCAGGGTCAGTGCCACCCGCGCATCGGCCGGCAGCACCGGATGGCAGGCCACGAACATCAGCCGCAGCAGATCGTCACCCAGGTCATCCTCCAGCGCCTGGCTGTCATCGGGTGCCGGCAGCGCGGCCGGATGCAGTTCCTCACCCCACTGCGCATGCTGCTGCGTCACCCGCTGGTGCTGGCGCAGCACATCGATGGCGCGGTTGCGCGCGGTGGTCATCAGCCAGGCTCCGGGGTTGTCCGGGATGCCCTGTTCCGGCCAGCGCTCCAGCGCGGCCAGCCAGGTGTCCTGGGCCAGCTCCTCGGCACGGCCGACATCACCGCCGAGCAGCCGCGCCAGGCGCGCGATCAACACTGGCGACTCCATCCGCCAGAGGGCTTCCAGACGCTGCGTCAGTGCGGGATCGAGCATGCGCCGATCACAACACGCACGCCCGGCCCGCACAAGCGCCGCAGCTCACGCTTCAACAATCGGCTTGAAGCCGCCCCAGAACATGCGCTTGGTATCGAACGGCATGTCCTTCGGGCCCAGCGACGCCAGCCGCGGGTCGGCCATCACCTTGGCGTTGATGCGGTCGCGTGCCGCGCGCGAGCGGAACACCACGAAGGCGACGATCACCGTCTCGCCCGGTTTCGCCTTGACCGCACGCGGGAACGAGGTGCTCTTGCCCGGTTCCACATCGTCAGCCACGCATTCCATGTACTGCAGCGCGCCATGGTCCTTCCACACCGCGCCGGCCTTGCGGGCAAGGCGGCGGTAGGCCGCCACCTTGTCCTGTGGGCACGGCAGCACGTAAGCATCCACGTAGGCCATGTGGGTTCTCCCTTGCGGCGGCCGTCAGCCCGGCTCGCCGTCCATGTGTGCGATTTCCCAGAGATGGCCATCCAGGTCCTGGAAGCCGCGCTGGTACATGAAGCCCAGGTCGCGCGCCGGCTGCGGTTCGCTGGCGCCGGCGGCCAGTGCCTTGTCCAACAGCTCGTCAACTGCCTTGCGACTGGGTGCCGAGAGTGCGTTGATCACTTCCGTGTGGGTGTGCGCATCGGCAATCGACTTGTTGGTGAACTGCTGGAAAAAAGGTTGGGTCAGCAGCATCACGTAGATGCTCTCGCTGATGACCATGCCAGCCGCATCGTCATTGGTATAGGTTGGATTGAAGCTGTAGCCCAGCGCGGTGAAGAATGCCTTGGACTTCTCCAGATCCTGCACGGGCAGGTTGACGAAGATCATCTGCGGTTGTGGTGCACTCATTGGTAACGCTCCTTGCGGATGAAGAGGAAAGAGGGAGGGATCAGGGCTGCTTCATGCAATTGACCATCCACGGCTTGCCGTAACGGTCGATCAGCATGCCCCAGCGATGTGCCCAGAACGTTTCGGCGATCGGCATCTGCACCTGGCCACCTTCGGCCAGCGCAGCGAACACGCGTTCGGCTTCTTCGATGCTGTCGACGTCGACATTGATGGTGGTCGAGCCGCCCTCGCCACCGCCGGGACCGTCGGCCGCCATCACGATGGCGCTGCCGATCTCCAGCTGGCTGTGCGCAACGTGGTCGAGGGTTTCCGGCGGCATTTCGTTGCAGCCCGGCGAGCCATCGGAGGGCGGCATGTCGCGGTACTTCATTTCCGAGGTGACCTGGCCACCGAGTGCCTTGGCATAGAACGCCATTGCCTCGTGGGCCTGGCCGCTGAAGCCGAGGAAGGGAATCAATCTCATGGCAATACTCCGTTGTGCAGTTCAGGGCGATAGTGCCGGGGCGTGCCCGGCAGGGAGAGGAATCGGATCAGCCTTCCAGCTGTGCACGCAGACGCTGTTCCTGCTGCTGTAATTCGGGGGTGAAGGCTTCACCAAAGTCTTCTGCGGAGATCAGCGGACGCAGTTCCAGCGTGCCGCCCTCGCCGAATGGCGCACGGCTGGCCCATTCAACGGCCTCGTCCAGCGACCGCACCTCCCACAGCCAGAAGCCGGCGATCTGTTCGCTGGCAGGACCGAACGGACCGGCCTCGACCTTGGGTGCCCCGCCGCCGAAATGAATGCGACGGCCGCGCTGGGTGGCGTGCAGGCCTTCACCGGCCAGCATGATGCCGGCGGCCACCAGTTGTTCGTTGAAGGCGCCCATTTCGGACAGTTCCTGTTCGCTGGGCATGCGGCCGGCTTCGGAGTCGGCGTTGGCCTTCACGATCACCATCACTTTCATTTCGGTCTCCCGTGGGGACGCGTGGTGCGTGCCCTTCACTGGGTACAACGAACCAGGGGGCTGGGAATCGACACGTCTGTTGGAAATTTTTTCTTCCGTGGAAGGCGCGCCTTCGGCGGGAGTCGGCGAACGGCGGAGCCCCTCCGTGGTGGGTTGGGTTGGTCGCTGAAAGCTGGGTTCATGGGCTTTGCCGGGTGGGTAGACGGGTCGGGGGACGCCGTAAACCCGTCCCTGAAGTGACCCCCGGGAGTTGGACGCCAGATCCAACCCCGAGGGATACATGAACAGATATGACGCTCGTTTCAAACTGCAGGTTGCCAAAGAGGCCTGCAAGACCTCCACATCAGTCAAAGCCGTTGCTCGTCGCCACAGC
>NZ_JAZKVY010000215.1:0-315 GCF_036624925.1 Stenotrophomonas sp. A3_2 | reverse complement strand
GGGCACGACGAAGGGGAGCTGGACAAACACGGGGTTTGGCACGTTTTCGGGCCTGAGCGCCGGGCAGAGCCAGTATCGCCCCGAGGTCACGCTGTCAGGGAGCACCGCCGGCACCTTCACCGAAACGGTGGTGCTGACCAGCATTGGCAGCAATGGAAGCGGTTTCAGCGGGGCGCTGCCGACGGCGACGCTGACGATCGTTGGCACAGTGACCGCCGCGACGCTCTACACGCTCACCACCGGCGCGGATGTGATTGCTGGCGCCAATGGCGGCGACGTGTTCAATACGACCGCGGGCGCGCTCAACGCTTCGGA
>NZ_JAZKVY010000214.1:0-14134 GCF_036624925.1 Stenotrophomonas sp. A3_2 | reverse complement strand
CCCGAAGGAAGTCGAGTACTTCCGTCACGGTGGCCTGCTGCAGTACGTGCTGCGCCAGCTGGCCAGCAAGTAACGGAAAAGGGGCGGATCCGCACCGATCCGGCCCGGTCCGGTTTCGCTGCACCCCCCAGTAGTGGGGGGCGCGCCCGCGGGGGCGGGGGGGGCGGCCCCCCCCCCGCCGCGCCGGGGGGCCGCTCGACTGGGGGGTGCATCGAAAACGCAAAGGGCCGGAGCCGGGCGGATCCGGCCCTTTTCCGTTACTTGCTGGCCAGCTGGCGCAGCACGTACTGCAGCAGGCCACCGTGACGGAAGTACTCGACTTCCTTCGGGGTCAGCAGCATCACCGAGACCTCAAAGGTCTTCTTCGTGCCATCGGCCTTGGTCGCGGTGACCGTGGCGCGCTTGCTGGCACCGTCCTGCAGGCCGGTGATGTCGATCACTTCCGAGCCGTCCAGGCCCAGGCTCTGCGCATTCTCGCCGTTGCGGAACTGCAGCGGCAGCACGCCCATGCCGACCAGGTTGGAACGGTGGATGCGCTCGAAGCTCTCGGCGATGACCGCCTTCACTCCCAACAGCAGGGTGCCCTTGGCCGCCCAGTCGCGCGACGAGCCGGTGCCGTATTCCTTGCCGGCCAGCACCACCAGCGGCACCTTTTCAGCCTTGTACTTCATGGCCGCATCGTAGATCGCCAGCTTCTCCGGCTGACCGCCGCCGGCCGGGTAGTACAGGGTGTTGCCGCCTTCCTCGCCACCGAACATCAGGTTCTTGATGCGGATGTTGGCGAAGGTGCCGCGGACCATCACGTCATCGTTGCCGCGGCGGCTGCCGTAACTGTTGAAGTCGGCCGGCTGCACGCCGCGCTCCTGCAGGAAGCGGCCTGCCGGCGAGTCCTTCTTGATGTTGCCGGCCGGGGAGATGTGGTCGGTGGTGATCGAATCGCCGAACAGGCCCATCACGCGTGCACCATGCACGTCGTCGATGCTGCCGGTCTGCATGG
Source organism: Stenotrophomonas sp. A3_2 (assembly GCF_036624925.1). NCBI lineage: Bacteria > Pseudomonadati > Pseudomonadota > Gammaproteobacteria > Lysobacterales > Lysobacteraceae > Stenotrophomonas > Stenotrophomonas sp. A3_2. The sequence goes on along the minus strand of NZ_JAZKVY010000214.1, from coordinate 13,137 downwards.
TCATGCCATCGAAGTACGGCGGGTTCTTGATGTAGGTGGAGGCATCGCTCCACTCGTACAGGTTGCCGTCTGGCGAGGCGATGGTGTTCCAGCGGGTGTCACCCTTGAACACGTCGGCGTAGTTCTGCTTGAACATCTCCGGGCCGATGGTCGCGGCGATGACATCGCCGATTTCCTTGTTGCTCGGCCAGATGTCGCGCAAGAACACCGGCTGGCCATCGCTGCCGGTACCGAGCGGCTGGGTGGTCAGGTCGATGTCGGTGGTGCCGGCGATGGCGTAGGCCACCACCAGCGGCGGACTGGCCAGGTAGTTCATCTTCACTTCGGGGTGCACGCGGCCCTCGAAGTTGCGGTTGCCCGACAGCACCGAGGTGACCACAAGATCGCCGGCGGCGATGCCGGCGCTGACCTCGGTCGGCAGCGGGCCGGAGTTGCCGATGCAGGTGGTGCAGCCGTAGCCGACCACGTAGAAGCCGATCTTCTCCAGATCCTTCAGCACGCCGGCCTTTTCCAGGTAGTCGGTGACCACGCGCGAGCCCGGCCCGAGCGAGGTCTTCACCCACGGCTGGCGGTTCAGGCCCTTGGCGGCCGCATTGCGGGCCAGCAGGCCGGCGCCGATCATCACCGCCGGGTTGGAGGTGTTGGTGCACGAGGTGATGGCAGCGATGACCACCGCGCCGTCCTTCAGCCGCACCTTGCGGCCTTCGATCTCGATGTCGGCGAAGCCCTTGGCCAGCTGCTCGTTGCCGACCGCGGCGCCACCGCCTTCGTTGACGAAGGTGGCAACGTCCTCGCTGCGCTTGTCACGGTTGGCAGTCAGGCCGACCAGCGCTTCGCGGTAGTTCTTTTGCACGTCTTCGAGCAGGACGCGGTCCTGAGGACGCTTCGGGCCGGCCAGCGACGGCTTCACCGTGCCCATGTCCAGTTCCAGCGTGGTGCTGTACTGGGCATGCGGGCTGCCCGGTTCGTGCCACAGTCCTTGCGCTTTGGCATAGGCCTCGACCAGGTTGATCTGCTCTTCGCTGCGGCCGGACAGGCGCAGGTAGTTCAGCGATTCGGCGTCGATCGGGAAGATGCCGCAGGTGGCGCCGTATTCCGGGGCCATGTTGCCGATGGTGGCACGGTCGGCCAGCGGCAGGTGCTGCAGGCCATCACCGTAGAACTCGACGAACTTGCCGACCACGCCCAGCTTGCGCAGCATCTGGGTAACGGTCAGCACCAGGTCGGTAGCGGTGGCGCCCTCGGGCAGCTTGCCGGTCAGCTTGAAGCCGACCACCTGCGGGATCAGCATCGACGACGGCTGGCCGAGCATGGCCGCCTCCGCTTCGATGCCGCCCACGCCCCAGCCCAGCACGCCGATGCCGTTGATCATGGTGGTGTGGCTGTCGGTACCGAACACGGTATCCGGGTAGGCCACGGCCTTGCCATCCTTCTCCGCGGTCATCACCACGCGGGCGAGGTTTTCCAGGTTCACCTGGTGGACGATGCCGGTGTTGGGCGGCACCACCTTGAAGTTGTCGAAGGCCTTCTGGCCCCAGCGCAGGAAGCCGTAGCGTTCCTGGTTGCGCTGGAACTCGATCTTGCCGTTGAGGTCCAGCGCGTCGGGCTTGCCGAACACATCTACCTGCACCGAGTGGTCGATGACCAGTTCGGAGGGAATCTGCGGATTGATCTGCTCCGGCTTGCCGCCGAGCTTGACGACGGCGTCGCGCATCGCGGCCAGGTCGACCACGCAGGGCACGCCGGTGAAGTCCTGCAGGACCACGCGCGCCGGCATGAAGGCGATTTCGGTGTCCGGTTCGGCCGCCGGATTCCAGCGGGCCACGGCTTCGATGTGGTCCTTGCCGACGGTGATGCCGCCATCCTCGTGCCGGAGCAGGTTCTCCAGCAGGATCTTCATCGAGTAGGGCAGGTGGGAGATATCGAAGCGCTGGCCCAGCGTGGGCAGGCTGAAGTAGTCGTACGTCTTGCCGCCGACGTTCAGCTGGCTGCGGGTGGAGAACGAATCGCTCATGCGGGGTAACTCCTTCTTGCGGATGGCTTGCAGTGGCCCGCGCATGGCGGGCCTGCTTGCGGTCGCCGGTGGCGTCCCGGCCGACGGATCCCCGTCAGTATGGCCGAACGGGGAGGGGCCGGAACGCCCTTGGCGCAGGACGCAAGGTTACATGGCTGTATGTAGTGCCGATGTCACGGTTCTTCGTGCCGCTGCTGATTTTGCAACTTTCTTCATGGCGGCTGCCGGCGAGGCCAACCAGAGTGAACGGTTGATCCCAGCAAGGTCCAGCCAATGACCCATGAACGTCTGATCGCCCCCCATAAACGCCCGGAAGTGGCTGACGCCGTCAGCGTCCGTAAGATGGCTCGGGAGCTGCTTCTGGCCGGTCAGGGGCAGGCCCTGGACGCCCTGTTTGTCAGTCGTGACGACGTGGAGGGGCCGCGGACCGGGCTGGGCTCAGCGCAATGGTTGATGCAGCAGTTGATCGCGCCTTGGCTTGAAGAGGCCCGGTTGATGGAACTGCTGCGGGGTTGGATTGCGGAGTGCCCGCAGAGCTACCATGCGTGGCTGGTGCTGGGCGCTGCCTGGGGGCAGACCGCCGCACGCATCCGTTCAGCACGGTGCGCGAACCAGGTGGGCCGCAGTCGGTGGATCGGCGCCGGTCTGGCCAGAGACCACGCAGTAGCCTGCTTTCTGCAGGCGCTGACCTGTGACCCGCGCGGGCGACAGGCCTGGCATCGACTGTTCAGGGTCACGTGCTATCTCGGTGAGCCGCAATGGCTGCTGGATCAGCAGGTCGGCAAAGTGCCGGATGCCTACCCGGACACTGATGGCCATGATGAGCTGATCTGGCAGGCAGGCTTGGCGCATGTGGCACCCCTTGGCGGGGCTCTGCGACAGATTCCCAGCCTGCCGGCCTGCCTTGCACCGCGGCTGCCGCACGAGTTCGAGGACGGTAAGACCTACTGGTTGCGGCAGGCACTGGCAGTCAGTCCCAACGACCTGGACCTGCTGGGTGACTATCTCTATTTCCTTTATCCACGTTGGGGAGGAAGCCACGAGCAGATGCAGGGATTCATCGACGGTCCGATCTGCACGGGGCTGACCGAGGCGCAGCGCAATGATCTGCGCGAGCTGAAGGAGAATGACTGGATCGGGATGATCGATGACAGTGAGGATGCGGAGGACATCGCCCAGGTAAGGGAAAGCCTCGACGCCCTGCTGGCCTCGGACCTGCTACCCGAAACGCGTGCACGCGCACTGCGGGCCTATTCCCGGCATATTGCCTATCAGTCACGGACGGAGATGGATGGCAAGGTCTGCTGGAACAAGGCTGAAATGCAGCGTGCGTACGCGATGTTGGCGGAAATGTTCGAACTGATGCCTTACGCATTCGCCGAACGGAGTCTGTATACGCTGGAGCAGTGCGTCGTGCACGCTGGAATAGAGGACAGCGCTGACCTGATGCGCCGCTGCCTGGAGCTTGAGGAGCTTCTGCACAACGATGCGTGTGCGCTGTTGTGGCTGGACGTCGCTCGCCAGTGCGATGCCTTTGGTCTTGCTGGCGTTGCGCCCTTGGCGGCTGGCTGCAGCGAAGGCCGCTTCGACATGGCGTTGCGGATGGCTGAGGCGCAAGGCACGGATGTGGGCCAGCACGCGTTCAATCTGTATGACGGCATCGATTCGGATGCCGGAATCGCATTGTTCGAGCGCCTTGTCGCACGTGGTCACGCGGGTGCCATGCTGGTGTACTCCGGCGAGCTATCGCCAGATGCACCGCCCACCAAGCGCGGTCGTGCGGTCCCGGACGCGGCGCGAAGCGCGGCGCTGCTGGAACAGGCCGCAGCCGCGGATCACCCGGTTGCCCTGTGCAACTGGGGGCTCAGACGTGCAAAGGCCTTTTATAACGATGGTTGTCCCGAGGCGCGCGCCGAGGCGTTGCGTTGTTATCGGCGGGTCAACGACGTTGCGCTGCCGCACGAAGAGGCATGGTCCTACGCAATGAAGACCCTGGTGCGGATGCTCTGGGAAGGAACACCGAAAGAGCGGCATGAGGCAGTGCATACCGTGCTGCTTCGTATCTGGCTGCAGGATGACGCCGATCTGGAGGCATGGGCATCCAGATTCTTCGCCGATGCCTTCCTTTCGGGCATTGGCGTCACCGCTAACCGCTGGCTGGCGAGCGTATGGCTGGAGCGCGCCTTCGAGCGTGAACCGGACGATCCGGACGTTGCAGACCTGCAGGGTCGACTTCAGATGAAAGGGGAGTGGCTGGGTAGCCTGCGCTGGCGCCGCGCAGTCGAACGTGACCGCCATCAGATTGATCCCGTGGCGTATGCGTTGACGTTTGGTGAGGCGCCGCCCGATTCCGATGCAGGCTGACGCGCCATCCTCCGGGAGGTCACTCCTCCGGATTCGTGAGGCTGCGAGTGGGGTGCTGGCGGGCACGGCGGGCGTGGTTCTGCTGTCGCTGCCGCTGGGAGCGATCGCGGCACTGCCGCTGACGGCTGTGCTGGCGCTGGCCTGGGCCGGGAACGCAGGCTTGCCGTTGCCCCACATCGTGCTGGCTGCCATGGCCGTTCTTGCGCTGCTGCATCTGCGTGCCGTCGCCCGCATGCTGGCCGGGTACCGGACGGAAGCCACCGATGTGGAACCATGGCCGGTCATGCGGAGAGCCGATGCCCATGCGCTGTTTGCGGTGCTGGATTCCGTGGCAGCAACGCGGCGGTTGCCACCCATCGATCAGGTCTGGATCCACGATGAGTGCAATGCATCCATAAGCGTCGAACGTCGCTGGCGGCAGGGGACCACGCCAGCGCTCCGCGTGACATTTGGTTTTCCATTGCTGGTGATGCTCTCTCCCGAGCAGCTGCGTGCGGTCATTGCGCACGAGCTGGGGCATGTCGGGGGAACGCGTGCTGTCCTGCATTCGCTGCTGGCCAGACTACTGGCAGTGACATCGGGCGACGCGCCGCACAATGCCGATACGCGCTACGCACGATCAGTGTGGCGTCTGGTGGCGTGGGTGGGCCGACCCTGTGGCCCGGTGACCGGGAGATGCTGGCGTCGTCTCTCGCACAGCTGCGAGTACCGTGCCGACCGTGCCGCTGCGCAGTGCTGCGGCGGTGCAAGGGTCGCGCAGACGCTGGCCATGATCGGGTTGGCAAAGCATACGCTGTCAACGATTTGGTGGCCGTTGTTCTTCCCCGCTGATGCCACGTCTGCCGCGCCGGAAGGCAGGCCTTTTGCAGGCTTGCTGCTGGGGGACCTGCGCTGGCCGGACGCCAGTGAGCGGAGTTATTGGCTCGACGAAGCCCTGTTGTGCGGTGTCGCGCCGTTGCCGACGCACCCGAGATTGAGCGACCGGCTTGGCATGCTGGGAGGCACGAACATGCCGGTGCTGGATCCGATCGGCGAGGGATGCTCGGCGCTGTCAGTGCTGGTGCCCATGCAGACGTCAAACAGGTTGGCTGATGCGCTTGACCGTCGGTGGCCTGCCGATGTTGCTGACGCCTGGGAGGAGCATGTGGCGCGCTGCGAGCGACTGCGTCAGGAGCGCGACCATCTGCTCTGTCGCAGGAGTACCCAGGTGCTGCCTGCGCGCGCGCTGGAGCGGCTGGGCTGGCTGCAGCGGGAGCTGGCGGATGCGGGGTGCTGGCAGACCCTGAACGATGCATTGGCTTCTGGCGATCAGGATCTCGCTGTTGCGCGGTCAATGCTCATTGAGCGGGCCATTGACTGCGGAGACCGCGCGGCGGCGACGGCGTTGCTTGACGAGTGTGCAGGCCAGTCCATTGACATGGATCGTCATTGCCGTCGCTGGCAACTGCGTCTTCTGCATGGGGAAGGTGCAGAAGATTCCAGGCTGGCACCGCTGCGCCGTGCCGTGGCCGCCGACGCGCTTGCAGACCATGCCGAGAGCATTGAATGGGGCGGCGTTGGGGCCGACAGTATCTTTGAGCCGTTCGAGATGGCCGATCATGTGCTCGAAGACTTCAGGTGCTCGATGCAGCGAGTGCAGGCGATAGCGAGGTCGGTGAGTCTGTTGCGGCAACGTTCGCGGTGGCGGAGCGATCGCCATCGGCTGGTGGTCGTGGTTGTGCCCGATGCAGGCCTTCAGGAAACCCTGCTGGACCGGCTGCGTATCCGCGACAGCCACCAGAGGCTACGTTGCACGCACCTTCTTGAGGCGGTGCAGTTTCCTGGTGGGCTTGCGTGGGTGGGCACTGTCGAAATGCCTGACAGCCGGCTTGCGGGTCGCGTCGCGCGAGGCAAGGCCTTTGCCCGGATGATCTGATGTTGGCCGGACGGGCGCGCTTGCGTCTCAGGCTGTCCTGTTCCACGCGGCCGGCAGGAGATGGACAGGTTCCTGAACGAACACGGCCGACTGCTGTTTAGGCGATCCGCTGGCAGACCAGCCACCGCAGGCGCAGCGGGCAGGGCAGGGACGAGAGCACCACCTCCAATACCCGCCTGCAGGTGGCGTTCCAAGTACGTGGCTGGCGGTATGGCCCCTTCGGTATGTATAATTCGTGCATACCGAAGAGGGCATACCGATGGAAGCCACTGTTGCAGAACGCGGACAGATCACCCTGCCCAAGGCGGTGCGTGATGCCCTCGGCCTGACCAAGGGCACGCTGCTGAAGGTCGAGCTGGACGGCAGCCGCATCATCCTGCGCAAGAGTGTTGACGATGCCATTTCACGGGCGCGCGGCAAGTTCGCGCTGGACGGCTTCGAATCCTCCGACGCAGCGGTACGCGCGGTGCGTGACGAGGAATAAGCCGTGATGATCGCCGTCGATTCACCGGTGCTGGTCGAGCTGCTCAGCAATGGTCCGCAGGCCGATGCCGTGGAGGCCATCCTCCGGCAGAGCCTGGTGGGTGGCCGTGTGGTGGTCTGCGGCGCGACCCTGGCCGAGGTCTGCGCATCGCTGCGCGGCGGCGCCGAGGTGCTCGAAGCGCTGGAAGAAATGGGCGTGCACTTCAACCCGATGGAAGCCAAGTCGGCGCTGCGCGCCGGCGAGATGCACCGCCGTCATCGCCAGCGTGGCGGCAGCCGCCGCAGCCTGGACGAATTCATGGTCGGCGCCCACGCACTGCTGCAGTGCGATGGCCTGATCACCTGGAACGACACGTTTTACCGCGACTACTTCAAGGGCCTGAAGCTGATCGTGCCGCACGCCTGAGCCCACTTTTGATTTTTCAACCTACGCATTACCCGGGAGTTGTCATGTTGGAAGCCTACCGCCACCACGTCGCCGAGCGCGCTGCGCTTGGCATCCCGCCGCTGCCGCTGAGCGCGCAGCAGACGGCCGATGTCATCGAACTGCTGAAGAACCCGCCGCAGGGCGAGGCCGAGTTCCTGCTCGACCTGCTGACACATCGCGTGCCGGCCGGTGTCGATGACGCGGCCAAGGTCAAGGCGTCGTACCTGGCGGCGATCGCCCTGGGCAGCGAGCAGAACCCGCTGATCAGCCGTGAGCGCGCCACCGAACTGCTGGGCACCATGCTCGGCGGTTACAACGTCGCCCCACTGGTGCAGCTGCTGGACGACGCCAGCGTCGGCACCATCGCCGCCAACGGCCTGAAGAAGACCCTGCTGGTGTTCGATGCGTTCCATGACGTGCAGGAAAAGGCCAGGGCCGGCAACGCCAACGCCCAGGCCGTGCTGCAGAGCTGGGCCGAGGCCGAGTGGTTCACCAGCAATCCGGAAGTGCCGCAGAGCCTGACCGTCACCGTGTTCAAGGTGCCGGGCGAGACCAACACCGACGACCTGTCGCCGGCGCCGGACGCGACCACCCGCCCGGACATCCCGATGCACGCCCTGGCGATGCTGAAGAACAAGCGCGACGACGCGCCGTTCACCCCGGAAGAAGACGGCAAGCGCGGCCCGATCCAGCAGATCCTGTCGCTGAAGGACAAGGGCCACCTGGTGGCCTACGTCGGCGACGTGGTCGGCACCGGCTCCTCGCGCAAGTCGGCCACCAACAGCGTGCTGTGGTGGACCGGCGATGACATTCCGTACATCCCGAACAAGCGTGCCGGTGGCGTGTGCCTGGGCGGCAAGATCGCCCCGATCTTCTACAACACGATGGAAGATGCCGGTGCGCTGCCGATCGAGCTGGACGTGTCGAAGATGGAGCACGGCGACGTCATCGAGCTGCGCCCGTACGAAGGCAAGGCGCTGAAGAACGGCGAGGTGATCGCCGAATTCCAGGTCAAGTCCGACGTGCTGTTCGACGAAGTGCGTGCCGGTGGCCGCATCCCGCTGATCATCGGCCGTGGCCTGACCGGCAAGGCGCGCGAAGCGCTGGGCCTGGCCCCGACCGACCTGTTCCGCCTGCCGGTGCAGCCGGCCGATACCGGCAAGGGCTTCTCGCTGGCGCAGAAGATGGTCGGCCGCGCCTGTGGCCTGCCGGAAGGCCAGGGCATGCGCCCGGGCACGTACTGCGAACCGAAGATGACCTCGGTCGGCTCGCAGGACACCACGGGCCCGATGACCCGTGACGAGCTGAAGGACCTGGCCTGCCTGGGCTTCTCGGCCGACCTGGTGATGCAGTCGTTCTGCCACACCGCCGCCTACCCGAAGCCGGTGGACGTGAAGACCCACCACACCCTGCCGGAGTTCATCTCCACCCGTGGCGGCGTTTCGCTGCGCCCGGGCGACGGCGTGATCCACAGCTGGCTCAACCGCATGCTGCTGCCGGACACCGTCGGTACCGGTGGTGACTCGCACACCCGTTTCCCGGTGGGCATTTCGTTCCCGGCCGGCTCGGGCCTGGTCGCCTTCGCTGCGGCCACCGGCGTGATGCCGCTGGACATGCCGGAGTCGGTGCTGGTGCGCTTCAAGGGCAAGATGCAGCCGGGCGTGACCCTGCGTGACCTGGTCAACGCGATCCCGCTGTACGCGATCAAGTCGGGCCTGCTGACCGTGGCCAAGGCCGGCAAGAAGAACATCTTCTCCGGCCGCATCCTGGAAATCGAAGGCTTGCCGGAGCTGAAGGTCGAACAGGCGTTCGAACTGTCCGACGCCTCGGCCGAGCGTTCGGCCGCCGGTTGCTCGGTGCGGCTGAACAAGGAACCGATCATCGAGTACCTGACCAGCAACATCACCCTGCTGAAGTGGATGATTGCCGAGGGTTACCAGGATCCGCGTTCGCTGCAGCGTCGCATCGAGAAGATGGAAGCCTGGCTGGCCAACCCGCAGCTGCTGGAGCCGGATGCGGACGCCGAGTACGCCGCCGTCATCGAGATCGACCTGGCCGACATCCACGAGCCGATCGTGGCCTGCCCGAACGACCCGGACGACGTGAAGACGCTGTCCGAAGTGGCCGGTGCCAAGATCGACGAAGTGTTCATCGGTTCGTGCATGACCAACATCGGTCACTTCCGCGCCGCGGCCAAGCTGCTGGAAGGCAAGCGTGACCTGCCGACCCGCCTGTGGGTGGCCCCGCCGACCAAGATGGACGCCTCGGAGCTGACCAAGGAAGGCGTGTACGGCACCTTCGGCGCTACCGGCGCACGCATGGAAATGCCGGGCTGCTCGCTGTGCATGGGCAACCAGGCGCAGATCCGCGAGGGTTCCACCGCGATGTCGACCTCGACCCGCAACTTCCCGAACCGCCTGGGCCGCAACACCAACGTGTACCTGGGCTCGGCCGAACTGGCCGCGATCTGCTCGCGTCTGGGCCGCATCCCGACCAAGGAGGAGTACATGGCGGACATCGGCGTGATCAACGCCAATGGTGCGGAGATCTACCGCTACATGAACTTCGACCAGATCGAGGAATATCAGGACGTGGCCAAGACGGTCGCTGCCTGATGCGGTAACTGAAAACCCCCGGCTTGCGCCGGGGGTTTTTTGTGAGCGGACAACGCATGGGGGTGGCGGCTGCTGGCCGGCACCCCGATGAAACGAAGAACCCTCGGTGAAAGCCGGGGGGTTCTTTCGTTGCCTGATAGCCTGTAGCGTCGTCCATGCTTGGCAGCTGTTCGCGCGATGCGCGATGAGTCGAGCGCGGCTCGACTCTACAAAGGCATCCACGCATGGCGTGGATCTACTGCCCGCGGAGTCCTTGAGCCGGGGCGCGCTATCAGCCGCGAGCGAGCGCCAGCAGCCGCTCGGCAATCCGTTCCAGTGGTACCTGTTCCTCAGCGGCACCGAGTTTGAACGCTGCACCGGGCATGCCCCAGACCACGCTGGTGGCCTCGTCCTGCACCAGTGTCGGCGCGCCGGCCTGGCGCATTTCCAGCAGGCCGCGTGCGCCGTCGTCACCCATGCCGGTGAGGATGGCCCCGATGGCATTGCCACCCGCGCTCTGCGCGACCGAGCGGAACAGCACGTCCACCGCCGGCTTGTGCCGGTTCACCGCCGGGCCATCGTCGATGCGGCAGCGCCAGCGTGCACCGTCGCGGATGATGCGCAGGTGCTTGCCGCCGGGTGGCAGGTAGGCATGGCCGGGCAGCACCGCTTCGCCGTCGCTGGCCTCGCGCACGGCCATGGCCGAGTGGCGGTCCAGGCGTTCGGCGAAGGCACTGCTGAAGCTGGCCGGCAGGTGCTGGGTCATCACCACGGCTGGGCCATCGGCGGGCATGCCTTCCAAAACCACGCGCAGGGCTTCGGTGCCACCGGCTGACGAGCCGATCGCGATCAGGCGGTCGGTGGTACGGAACTGCGGCGAGGCAGCAAGCGTTGCCGGCGCTGCGTCCAGCGTGAGCTTCGGGGCGGCCGCGCGCACCAGCGGTCGCACCCGCGAGCGCGCCGCCATCTTCACCTTGGCGATGATTTCGTCGGCGTAGCCCTGCAGGCCGCGTGCGACGTCCAGCTTGGGCTTGGAGACGAAGTCCACCGCGCCCAGTGCCAGCGCCTGCAGCGTGGTGTCGGCGCCGCGTTCGGTCAGCGAAGAAATCATCACCACCGGCAGCGGGTGCAGCCGCATCAGGTTTTCCAGGAACGCCAGGCCGTCCATGCGCGGCATTTCCACGTCAAGCGTGATCACGTCCGGGGCCAGGCGCTTGATCTTCTCACGCGCCAGCAGCGGATCTGCGGCGGTGCCGACCACGTCGATGGCCGGGTCGCTGGACAGGATTTCCGTGAGCATCTGCCGCACGACGGCAGAGTCGTCGACGATCAGGACCCGGCAGGGGGCGTTGCCGGTCAGGGTCATTCGAACAACTCCACGCCACCGGTGACCGGGGCCTTGGACAGACGTGCACGCACGGCCGATTCGGTGGCAGCCACTTCGGCTTCGTGGGCATGCGGCAGGCGCTGCACCACCACGCGGCCGGTATCGGCGAAGAACCAGATCTTGCGCGGATGGATGCCGCACAGGTCCTCGGCGATGATCGGGATATGCTCGGCCTGGAGGTACTGGCGCACGAACTCGGCGTTACGGGTACCGACCGGATTGCTGGTGAATCCCTTGAGCACGTTGGCGCCGCCGAACACCTTGGCCTCGATGCGCTTGCGGTGGGCGCCGCGCTTGAGCATGTCGTTGATCAGCAGTTCCATCGCGTAGCTGCCGTAACGCGCGGGCGCGCCGTCGCCGGCATTGCCCTCGGGCAGCAGGAAATGGTTCATGCCACCGATCTTCAGTACCGGGTCCCGCAGGCAGGCCGCCACGCAGGAACCCAGCGTGGTGGTCAGCGCGGTGGTGTCGTCCACCACCAGGTACTGGGTCGGCAGCAGCTTGGCGGCAATGGTCTGGAAGCGCGCATCCTGGTAGCGCATCACATCGTCGGTACGCAGCGAGGCGTTCATGCACCGGCCTTTGCCGCGCGGCGGTACAGGGTGCGGCCACAGGGCTGGATCAGGTCGGCGGCGTGCAGGTAGTTCTCCGAGTGTCCGGTGTAAAGCAGGCCGTCATCGGCCAGGTGCTGTACCAGCCGGCCGAGGATCGCGCGCTGGGTTGGCTTGTCGAAGTAGATCATCACGTTGCGGCAGAACAACGCATCGAACGGGCCGCCGACGTCGTAGCGCGGGGCAAGCAGGTTCAGTGGGCGGAACTCGATCAGCTCGCGCAGTGCCGGCAGCACGCGGCACTGGCCCTCGTTGGGGCCGCTGCCGCGCTGGAAGTAGCGCCGGCGCAGGTCCGGGTCGAGGTTGGTCACACGGTCGATGTTGTAGACACCTCGGCCGGCGGTGGCCAGCACCTGGGTGTCGACGTCGGTGGCGATGATGCGCACCGGCGGCTTCAGCGTACCGAAGGCCTCACAGGCGGTAATCGCCATTGAATAGGGTTCTTCGCCGGTGGACGCTGCGCACGACCACAACAGCAGCGGCGTGCGGCTGGAGCGCTGCTGCAGCTCCTCGCGCAGCTTGTCGAAGTGATGCGGTTCGCGGAAGAACGAGGTCAGGTTGGTGGTCAGGGCGTTGGTGAACGCCTGCCACTCGTCACCGTCTTCCTGCTCCAGATGGTCCAGGTACTGCTGGAAGCTGCGCATGCCCAGCGTGCGCAGGCGGCGCGACAGGCGGCCATAGACCATGTCGCGCTTTGCCGGCGCAAGCGCAATGCCCACGCGCTGGTAGATCAGGTCGCAGACGCGGCGGAAATCACGGTCGGCGAACTCGAATTCGCGCGGGCCGGTGACGATGGGAGTAGGACTTTGCACGGGGGACGTGTCCATCGGCAGAGGCGGCGGCCGAAGCCGCTGCGGGTGGGTCTCAGAATTCCTGCCAGTCGCTGTCGCTGGCGGCGAAGGTGCGGGCGTTGCTGCTGCGACGTACCGGCGCGGGCGTTCCGGTCGGCTGCGGACGTGCCACGGTGGTGATGCACGCCGATTCCACGCGTTCGGCGACAGCCTTCACTGCGGCGGAGACCTGGTTGTCGAGGCGGAAGATCGCCACGGCATCGGCCAGCTGCGCGGCTTGGTCTTCCATCGCACGCGCGGCGGCGGTGGCTTCCTCCACCAGCGCAGCGTTCTGCTGAGTGGTTTCGTCCATCTGCACCACGGTCTGGTTGACCTGCTCGATGCCGGCGCTCTGCTCCTGCGAAGCGGCAGAGATCTCGGCCATGATGTCGGTCACGCGCTGCACCGAGGCGACGATCTCGCCCATGGTCGCGCCGGCCTTGTGCACCAGCGCCGAGCCGTCGTTGACCTTGCCGACCGAATCATCGATCAGGCCCTTGATCTCCTTGGCG
>NZ_JAZKVY010000213.1:0-345 GCF_036624925.1 Stenotrophomonas sp. A3_2 | reverse complement strand
GCCTGGAGTACCAGTGGATCAAGGGGAACTCGGTGGGCGACATCATCGCCCGAACCGGGGTTCTGCGCTGGACGGATCTCGGGGTGCCACCCAACTCGACGGTCGGGTTTCTGGACGCGCCCAGGCTCTTCTACAAGGTGTCCGGCATCCTGGAGACGACACGGGAGCTGCCGACGTTTTTTCTCGAATTTTACGATCCGACCGAGACGGTGCTGGTAGCGCAGGCGTACGGAGTTGCGCTCTCTCTGGTAAACGACGGGACCTGGCACCTGCTGTCCGACGCGCAACTGCTCATCCCGCTGGCATACCAGCCGTCCTCGGCGCAGTTTATCATCCGGCTCCGGC
>NZ_JAZKVY010000212.1:0-448 GCF_036624925.1 Stenotrophomonas sp. A3_2 | reverse complement strand
GCCGGCGCTCGCCGCCTGGTGGCGGCCGCGGCTGGCGCGGATCGCGGCCTGGGTGGCGGAGGAGGAGATGGCGCGGCGGATCCGCCTGCCCAACCCCAGGCTGATCGCGGCGGAGCAGGCGGGCGCCTGGACCTTCGCCGCACCCGCGGGGCCGTTCACGCTGACCGGGCGGGCGGACCGCATCGATATGCTGGCGGATGGCACGCTTGCGCTGCTGGATTACAAAACCGGCACCGTGCCGCCGAAGGCGGCCGTGGAACGCGGGCATGCCGCACAGTTGACCCTGGAGGCGGCGATGGCGGCCGAAGGCGGGTTCGGCGCGGCGCTGCGGGGGGCGGCGACGCAGCTCACCTACTGGAAGCTCTCCGGCGGGCGAAAGCGGGGCGAGGCGCGCAACGCGGTGACACCCGGCGCAGAGAGCGTCGCCGCCGGGCAGGAGGCGGGCCGG
>NZ_JAZKVY010000211.1:0-355 GCF_036624925.1 Stenotrophomonas sp. A3_2 | reverse complement strand
GCCATCCGGGAAGACGGCGTGCTGGTGCGCGAGCGCGGCGAAAGGCGGCGGCTGATCCATGGCCGGCGGTAACTAAGGGGCGGGCGGAGCCGCGACAACCGGCAGGGGCGCGGGGCCGTTCGCGACGGTGCCGAACCCGGGCAACCCGGCGCAGCTCACCGGCATGATTGCCTCCCGCCGCACGGTTCCGGCAAGCCGCGCCGCCTCGCAGCGATTGGCGCGGACAAACACGTCATGCGCCTCCCGCCCCGGATCGCCATTGCCGGCGGAAAGCCACACGTGCCGCGCCATGCCGCTGGAGAGCACCCAGTTCAGCGGCACCGGCTCCGCCCCACGGGCGCCGAGGTAGAAATGG
>NZ_JAZKVY010000021.1:0-311 GCF_036624925.1 Stenotrophomonas sp. A3_2 | reverse complement strand
TGCGATCCCCAAGGGAAGTCCTACTGTTTTAGCCATGGCCGTGTTGATCCCATCTTCTCCTTTTACCAATAAACTGCTGGTAAGCGAATAAGGTTCACTGTTGATACTATAGTCGATCTCATGAAGCATCAGGATCATGTCTTTATCGGTAGGCTGTAATGCCAATTTCTTTTCCAATAAGTATTGAAGTACGGTAGCATGGCTGCATATACCTTTATTTAATCGCTGATTATCATACCATCCCAATTCTTCTAACTGTTGGATTAAAATGGGACTGTCAACAGGTATATTATTTGTTGAAAAGCCTTTTT
>NZ_JAZKVY010000003.1:0-349 GCF_036624925.1 Stenotrophomonas sp. A3_2 | reverse complement strand
AGGCAACGCTCGACAACATTCTCGACGTGACCGAGAAACTCGCCTTTATCCAGAGACTTGATCTTCCCCATGATCTCCTGACGGCTACGGGCAAGCCATGGGTCGATCAGATTGTTCGCCGCGTTGCCGGTGAAAAGGCCTCGGAGATGCGCCGGCATGCGCCGGCGCGACAGCTCGGCCTTTATGCGATTTATCTAATGTCGCGGGAGGCGCAACTCACTGACGCGATGATCGACCTGCTGATCGAAACCGTTCACAAGATCGGAACGCGCTCGAAACGCAAGGTGGTGGGCGATATCGCGAAAGACATCGAGCGGGTCTATGGAAAGGAGCGCCTGCTGGTCGAGAT
>NZ_JAZKVY010000210.1:0-314 GCF_036624925.1 Stenotrophomonas sp. A3_2 | reverse complement strand
TGCCGCCGGTCACCGGCCAGCCCCCGGCTGGTACCTACAACGACCTGGTGACGGTGACGATTACCTATTGACCGGCGTGGGGCCCCCCCCGCCGCCCCCCCCCCCCCCACGCCCGGGGGCCCGCCCGCCCCGCGGGCGGCGGGTTCGGGGGGGGTGGGGCCGAAAGTGTCGGGCGGCGCGGGGGCTCGCCCGGGCGTGCGTCGGGGGGGGGCCCCCGGTGGGGGGCCACGCCGGTCAATAGGTAATCGTCACCGTCACCAGGTCGTTGTAGGTACCAGCCGGGGGCTGGCCGGTGACCGGCGGCACCCGGCCGT
>NZ_JAZKVY010000209.1:0-335 GCF_036624925.1 Stenotrophomonas sp. A3_2 | reverse complement strand
GCCTTTCCGCGCGCCGCGCCGTTTCTGTTCTTTCCCTTCGCGCCCACCGTCTCCGCGCTGATCATCCTGCGCCTGGGCTGGGGCAGGGCGGCGGCGGCACGGCTGCTCGGCGCCTATCGCCCGGTGCGCGGCGACATTTCGTGGCGACGGGCGGGGCTGATCTACGCTTGCCTCACCGCCATGCTGGTCGCCGCCGGCACGCTGAGCATCGTTGCCGTCTATTTCGCGGCGCCCGGGGACATCTTCGGCGCCGTCACGCGGACTTTTCATTTCGACGACTGGCGACTGTTCCTCTCGGCGCTGCTGGTCGGGCTGTTCGCCAATCAGGGCGGCCT
>NZ_JAZKVY010000208.1:0-302 GCF_036624925.1 Stenotrophomonas sp. A3_2 | reverse complement strand
AGTGAGCGCCGCCAGCACCCCGGCCAGGAACCAGGCGAGGGCCGCGAAAAACCCGCCCAGGATCAGCCAGGCGATGTTGAGCAGAAGGGTCATCGCGGCGGCTCAGATGGCGTAGTCGAGCGCCGGGATGCCCTGGTCCATGGTGAGCGCCGGCATGTGCTGGTGCTTGGCGCCGACGGCGCGGGCCGGGTTGCCCACCACCGTGGTGTAGGGAAGCACGTTTTCCAGCACGATGGAGCCGGCGCCGACCTTCGCACCCTCGCCCACCGTGATGTTGCCGAGCACGGTGGCGCCCGCGCCGA
>NZ_JAZKVY010000207.1:0-317 GCF_036624925.1 Stenotrophomonas sp. A3_2 | reverse complement strand
CCCCATTCCGGCCCAAAACCAAGGGATAGCCTATGTCTGTCAATGCAAAGAACTGGCAGGAATTGAAGAAGCCGTCCGGCCTCGAAAAGAAGCCCGGCGGAGACGGCAAGCGCAAGGCGACCTTCATCGCCGAGCCGCTGGAGCGTGGCTTTGGCTTGACGCTCGGCAACGCGCTGCGTCGCGTTCTGCTGTCGTCGCTGCAAGGTGCGGCCGTGACCTCGATCAAGATCGAGAACGTTCTGCATGAATTCTCCTCGCTCGCGGGCGTTCGCGAGGACGTGACCGACATCGTGCTGAACGTGAAGCAAATCGCGCTG
>NZ_JAZKVY010000206.1:0-321 GCF_036624925.1 Stenotrophomonas sp. A3_2 | reverse complement strand
GGTGATCGTGCTGGGGGTCGCCGCCGCGCTGGCCGGCATCGGCGTGATGCGCGGGGTGACGCTCACCGAGGCGGTGCTGCGCCGCCTGCCCCTGCCGGCCTGGGCGCGGCCCGGGTTCGGCGGGCTCGCCGTCGGGTGCCTGGCCCTGCTCACGCCGTCCGTGCTCTCCAGCGGCCATGGCGCGCTGCGGGCGGGGCTAACGGCGGATCTGGGTTTGGGCGCGCTTTGCCTGGCGCTGGGGCTGAAGGCGACGGCGAGCGCCATTTCGCTTGGCAGCGGGTTCAGGGGCGGGCTGTTCTTCGCCTCGCTGCTGATGGGGGC